>JAFZWN010000037.1 GCA_017617295.1 Clostridiales bacterium
ACGTCGAGGCAGCCCACGATGTTCATAAGCGTCGATTTACCCGAACCCGACGGTCCGATTATGCTCACGAACTCACCCTGTTTGATATGAAGGGTGGCATGGTCGAGAGCGTGCACGACCTCTCCGCCCATATCATATATCTTGGACACTTCATTAAAGATTATCATCTGTCTGCTCCTTCTTTATCACATGAGCAGATCCATCAATCCGTCTGATCCGGTACTCTCTCCGTAAATGGTATCACCGATATTGACGCCGGATGTGATCTCGACATTGACTCCGTCGGATATACCCGTAGTTACGGGGATCTCGTTCACCAGAGTACCGCTCTCGTCATACCCTCCGTAGACAAAGAGCTCATCGCCTCTCTGCTGGAGCGCACTCATCGGGATAACGGGAACGTCCTCGACGCTCGATACCGTGATCGTGGCGGTCGCGCTCATTCCAAGCCTCATATTCTCGTCCATAGGGATACTGATGTCTATCTGATATCTGGCATTCGTCGTACCGAGATTGATACCACTCGATGAAAGTCCGGAATCCGCGAGATTCGATACTCTGGAGATCGTTCCGGTAAATCTCTCGTCCACCGCATCGATCTCGATATCAGCCTCCTGACCGACATGGACCAGAAGGATATCAAGTTCGTCTACGAGGATAGTTATCTTAACCGTCTCGGTCTTGGCGACGGTCGCTATGGTAACATCCGAAGACGCTGCTGCGGGTCTCGAAGAAGCAGCCGAGAGTCCGGATGCGAATGACGAATAGTCGGCTCCGGAGAGCCCCAGGAGCGAAGACATATCAAGTCCCGATGTCGCTGAAGCGGCCTGGGAAGCTATATACTGCTGAAGATACTGCTGAAGGTCAACGCCTTCAAGAAGTGAGGAAATATCTTCGGGAAGACCCGAAGGATCCGTGAGACCCGGAATGGTGCCCGTGGGAGCAGCTGAAGCGGGAGCATCAGGATCGGCCTCGGTAGCGGGGAACATGGCAACTATCGTCAGTGTCTTTGACACGGGATCGACCGCGCCCTGACTGAATACCGCTCCCTCCACCTGCGGAAGGACATCGTTCGAGAACGTGTATCCATCCTTGGGGGTAAGCATAACGAGAGCCGTGTAGCTCGTTGACGGAGCGAAAGTCTCTCCTTCGAATTCGTCCATACCGACGCCCCAGGCGATAGCGCCCTCATAGTAGATATTTTCGGTGATCTCTCTTCTCGGAGCCTCTCCCCTGACGGGAGCAACGAGTCCGACATATGTGAAATCGGTGATGACGGCCGGGGCAGGCTCCGTCTCGGAAGGAGCGGTGGCCGAAGGTGTCGTGGCCGGGGATGATGACTCGGGAGTGCTCTCTGAAGACTGCGACGGCTCGGTAGAGTCGCTTACAGAAGGAGCTGCCGTATCCGAAGGCTCGGATGACACGGTTGCATCCGCAGGAGCCTCAGTCCCGGTAGTGGTCTCATCCGAGGTTTCCGGAGTCGTCTGGCTCTCGTCGGATCCGGGAGCCGTGGGTTCGTCTGCACGCTTGAAAGGAGTGGCCAGGACACCGAACATGGATGTGACCACATCCCTGTAGTTTATGGAACTCGTGGCAGCGGCAGCCTCGGAAAGGCTCATGATGATGCCGTCGGATTCGCAGACGATATAAGGATCGTCATAAAGGGCAAGGAGCCTTTCTCTCTGCCCCTCGAGGATCGTCTGTCTGGATTCATACTCCTCGATCTGATACTCGGTCATATCATGAGTATCCTTAAGAGCTTCCTTTATGTTATTAAGTTCGGAATCGACCGTAACGATACAGCTGTTGATCGACTCCACGTCCAATGTGGCGATGACGTCTCCGGCATGGATGATGTCTCCCACTGCAAAATCAGTCTCAAGTATGGTGACGCCCGAAGGTATCTTGATATCAAAAGTCTCCTCGGGATCGAGAGTTCCTCCGCCGTCGACTGTCCTTGAGATGGACCCCGCCTCGACGACTATCTCATCGGGGATCGTTATATTCTTGGAAGCGTTCTCGGCCGCCTTGCCGCTGAGATACAACACTCCGGCTACGATGCCGCCGATAACGACGAGCGTGATTATCAGCCCCTTAAATGACTTCTTTTTCTTCTTTGCATTGGCCATTTCTTTATCTGTCCCTTCTTCTTGTATCACATGATTTTATCCCAAAAAACCCGAAGATAGGGTTTAAATTTGGTAAAGATTTGATTAAGACAACTCGATGTCCTTGAGTTCCTGCGGGGGGACCGCCTTCGTGGAAGCTGCCACCATCTTATCGATCTCCTTTTTTGCCTTGTTGACTTCGATAAGAGTCCCGGCTCCGGCCACGCATCCTCCGGGACATGCCATCCCCTCTATGAGAACGCCCTTTTTCTTTCCGTTCTTGGCCAGGAGCAGAGCAGTCTTACAGTCCGCGAGTCCTTCGTAATGTTCGGATACGAGGACTTCGTCGGGATAGTATTCCTCCATGCACTTTCTTATGGCGCCCATGACTCCTCCGGCCACCGCATATCCGCGTCCGGCTCCCGTGGCATCGTGCAGCGATCCGTGGGATTCCACGTCTGCCGGCACTATCCCTTTAGCTGTAAAGATGGCATCGAGCTCCTCGAAAGTGATGACAAAATCGACATCGCTCCTGACGGTCCTTCTCATGGCCTCCAGCTTCTTGGCCGCACAGGGACCTATGAACACCACCTTTGCATCAGGGTGCTTCTTCTTGATGGATCTGGCCGTAGCCACCATCGGCGTCAGTTCGAGTGAGAGGTGATCCTTGACCTCGGGGAAGAACGTCTTGGCGAGCATAGCCCACGAAGGACAGCACGATGTAAGCGCGAACTCCTTGTCTCCGTGGATAACGTTCTCCACATAATCCCTGGCTTCGCTGACACATCCTATATCAGCGCCCAGGGCGACCTCATAGACCTCCTCGAATCCCAGGAGCTTCAATGCCGCATATATCTTGTCCTTTGTAGCCTCGGGTCCGAACTGTCCTATATAGGCGGGCGCTATCTCGGCGATGACCTTCTGGCCGTCTCTCATGGCTCTTATCATCTGGAAGAACTGCGACTTGTCGGCGATCGCTCCGAAAGGACAGTTGACCATGCACATTCCGCACGAGAGGCACTTGTCCGCATCTATGGTCGCTCTTCCGAGCTCATCGCTCCCTATGGCCTTGACTCCGCATGACAGAGCACAGGGCCTGACTCTCTTTCCTATCGCATCGTACGGACAGGCTGCTTTGCACTTGCCGCACTTTATACACTTCTCGCGGTCGATCTTCGAATGACCGTCCACCATCTCCATCGCGCCCACGGGGCAGACTTCGATACAGTTATGGGACAGGCAGTTACGGCAGAGATTACTGACTTCGTAAACATTGTCTTCGCACGCGGCACATGCGGAAGGAATGACCTGCATCAGGGGCGGCTCGTAATAGACTTCGTCAACGGTACTTCGATCCAGTCCCGACGTTATATGAACAGGACGGTTCGCGGGTCTGAGCGACAGCCCCATGGCGAGCCTGGCTCTCTCGGCGCTGACCGCTCTTTCCTGATAGATATTGTCGCCGAACTTCGGCACCTCGGTCGGAGAGATCTTATACGGCAGAGCCTCCAGATCATCCTTAACGTTTTCCGATTCGTATGCGATCCTTGCGACCTCGACAAAAACGCTCTTTCTGAGTTCCGATACCTGGGTATGAAGTCCTCTCATACAGTCCTCCTCCGCTTCTCTTTTCTGACGTATGTTATTATATATTTCGTGAATTCATTATTCCACTTACATCTGAAGTAATAGATCCACGAATAATCTTTTCCTCCCGGAGGCTCCTTATGATCTATACGGTCACGCTTAACCCGTCGCTCGATTATACGGTCTTTACGGACAGATTAAACCCCGGCGTGACAAACCGCTCCCAAAGGGAACTCATATTTGCCGGCGGAAAAGGGATAAATGTTTCTTCCTATCTTTGTAGCGCCGGCATTCCGAACCTTGCTCTCGGATTCCTGGCGGGGTTTACCGGGGCTGAGATAAGACGGATGCTGTCTGAACGCGGCATAAGAGAAGAGATGATAATGCTTCCGGAAGGAATGTCTCGGATAAACGTAAAGATAAAGGCGGATATCGAGACCGAGATCAACGGTTCGGGGCCTCTTGTTACGAATGAGGCTCTGGAGGAACTGTTGTCGAGGATAGACAGGATCGGGTCAGGCGATCATCTGGTATTATCGGGCAGTGTCCCACCCTCTGTTCCCCGTGATATCTATCTTCGGATCGCACAGAGGATCGAAGGATCCGGTGTCCTTCTGAGCGTTGATTCCGAGGGGGATCTTCTCCGGACGGTCCTCCCCTTAAGACCTTTTATTGTAAAGCCTAACCAAAGCGAACTGTCTTCTGTCCTTGGTACCGATATCGGTACGTTCGAGGAAGCGCTTCAAGGAGCGGACAGACTTCAGAGGTCCGGAGCCCAAAACGTGATAGTCTCCCTGGGAGAGCTCGGAGCGGTGCTCAAAACGGGCGGAAACGAATGCTTCATATGCAGATCCGCCGAAGGAAGAGCTGTCAATTCCGTCGGAGCGGGAGACTGTCTCCTCGCATCCTTCCTTTCCGGATACGTATCTGGAAAGAGCATGGAAGAGTGCCTCAGACTGGGCGTGGCGGCAGGCTGCGCATGTGCCTTCGGAGAAGGCCTTTCCGACCCGGACAAAGCATCGAAGATCATCTCCGAAGTCAATGTTTTAAGGGTCTGAGTATACAATTTGTTTATAATTAGTTAACTCTATTACATTTCCGGTTAGAGTATACTTGTTATATGAAGATCTGTGCTTTTATCGGAGATATGTATCGTGACTATTCAGCCGGGATCATCCGGGCGCTTCAGCAGCGCGCCGAAAAAAACGGTCACAGCATAGACATCTTCGGCAACTGTTCAGTCCCGAGCATGAATCCGCTTCACGCCATGGGCTTAAAGAGCATACTGTCGCTTCCTCTTCTTCACGAATACGACGGCATCCTTCTCTGTTCCGATACCCTCGATCAGTGCGGTATGTCAAAAGAACTGATCAATAATCTGATCAACACCGAGGATCTGCCCCCTGTCGTGAGCATCCGTGCGGATATTGCCGGATTCTATAATATTATCCCGGATAACAGACGCATCATGCACGACGTGGCGGAACATGTTATCGCAAAATGTAAAAGCGGTGATATCGGCTTCGTAACAGGAAGAGATGATCTCGCAGATTCAGCCGAGAGACTCGCGGGATTCGAAGACGCTATGCATGAGGCAGGCTATGAAGTCAGCGAGGACATGATATTTCACGGCAACTACTGGACCAACCAGGGACCCGAGACCGCAGACTTCTTCACCAGGGAGGACGGCACGCTTCCCAAAGCGATCATATGCTCCAACGACTATATGGCGATCGCACTGATGGATACACTGATCATTAGAGGTTACAATATCCCTGATGACACCATGATCACCGGTATCGATAATCTGGATGCGGCAGCCATACATATCCCGTCACTGACGACATCGGAAATACCCGAAGACATACTCGCCAACTCCGCGATCGACACTCTTGAGAAGATTACCGCACGCGAGCAGGTCGATTTCTATGTCAGCGTTCCCGGGCGTCTCATACTCCGCGAGAGTACGACTTCCGACGGCAGCAGAGACCTTTTCGATGCATACAGGCAGCTTGATATCATAAAGAACACCGCATTTGACAGGACCCGCGCCTTTGTTATCCTGAGTGCCGTTTACGAGGATATCCTGTCTCTCGAGAAGAGCCGGGAGGTCACACTCGAGAATCTGCGCGATCTGAAACTGTTTAACAGGTTTTATCTGTGTCTGTATAGAGAGAATGACCGCAACCTTTTCGGATATTATGAAAAAGATAAGGATATCCGGGTCTGTGATATCTCATTCCCCGGTGATAAGATCCTTCCCGAACAGTTTGATAATACAAAGGCAGGCATCAGGATATTCCTTCCCATCTGTTATAAAAACGTCGTTTACGGTTACGGCGTATTTGAGATAGATCGGGAATCCGAGAATTTCATCGACGAGAAGCTCGAGTTCATCCTGATGCTCCTGGGCCAGACGATCAACAGGAATCAGCTTTATAACAGGCTATTCGCCGCGGAGGACGTCATGGCCATGTATATCAGGGATCCGCTTACTGAACTCTATAACAGACGCGGCTATGAGAATAAGCTCAACGAATTTTTCGACGATTCGGGGACCAAGAAGTGCAGGATCGCTCTGGCGAGCATCGATATGGACGGGCTCAAATACATAAACGATACCTTCGGGCATAATTCGGGTGATGAAGCCATCAAGGCTGTTGCATCCTGTATCAAGGGCGCTCTCAACAAAGATGAATTCGTAGCCAGGATGGGCGGCGACGAGTTCGAGGCTGTCCTCGTAATAGACAATCCCGGACGTATAGGTCAGTTCATCAGGAACCTTCGAAACAGGATCAAATCCGCCAACGATACAAAGGATCTCCCGTATACATTAAGCGCCAGCATAGGAACATGCGAGCTTACCGAATGGGGTGAGCTCCTCGAGTGCATGAACGTGGCGGATAAGGCAATGTATCTGGAGAAGAAGACCAAGAAATCAAGAACTTAACCAGACCTGAAGCAGATCGACGAACTTCCCCGTCAGGAACAGCAGCAAGAACACGAGAAGGGCCGCGCCGATGCCGAATACGGCTCCCTTGTTTCCGCCTGCGCTTTCCCTGAGCCTTTTCGCCTTCTCGGCAGGCTGCCACCTTACGGCATTCGGGATCCCGTTCTGAGCCGCCAGCTCTCTTTTGATGGCGTCGCGGTGCTGCTTGGGGTAATTAAAGGCCATTTCCGACACCCGGCTTATGAAGTCGGGATCCCCTTCAAAAAACAAGAACAACGGCTCATCGAACATCTCCGCCCATACCGAAGGGTCATGTGTTCCCATAGCCATCCTGTAGTAGAGCGTCATAAGGTCCTGAAGAAGTCTCCTCCTGTCATCAGGCTTGAACCTGATGATGTTCTCATAATGCTCGAGTCTGTTCCTTTTCCGGAATACATCTATATTGTCGCGGAAGATCATCGCGGGATCGCTGTCGATCTTATTAAGGTCGATCCCCGTGTAATCAAAACGGTCGGAAGACTCTTCCTCTTTGTCCTGCTCTTCTGAAGTTTCATCGAGACGTGCATCAGGATCAAAAGATCCCTTTTCCTCTTCTCGGGGCTCCTCTTTGTTTTCTTCCGGCTTCTCATGTTTCGCCTTCAGATCGACCCCGGAAAAATCGTAAGACTCTTCCGGCTCCTTCCGGGGGATCTCATGCTTGGCCTTGGTATCGACATCAGAGTAGTCGTAAGGCTCCTCTTTCTTCTCTTCGGGCTTCTCGTGCTTTGCCTTTAGATCAACGCCGGAATAGTCGAAGGAGACCTCTTTCGCTTCGTCTTCATGAGGATCTTTACGGTCGTGACCCGCCGCCGTACCGACACCGGAATAGTCAAAAGAGAGCTTGGTATCATCTTCCGGCTTCGGGGCAGATCCGGGGGAGGTTTCTGATGCAGGCTTCGGGGCTTCCTTTATCGGGATCGTCTTCGATAAGGCAAGAGCAGCCTTATAGGCATCGTGAAGCTCCCTGAACCCGTCGGGATCATCTTCAGGATTTGTCTTTTTGGCAAGAGAAGAATAGGCGCGCTTTATCTCTTTCACGTCTCGGGTAGGCTCTATGCCCAGTATCTTCCACGGATCCTTATATATCATATCTTTCCGTCACCTCATAAAGAGCCCGAAGAACAACAGTATACCGACGAGGAGCAGGATGAAGCCCAGGATCGGGATACTTCCCTTGATCCTTGAACAGCCGGGTTCGCGCGGATCGATACAGACCGTTATGACGGAGCCCGGACCAAGATCGGTCGTCTTGTTCATCGCCCACAGGAACGGCAGGACAGTTCTCGTGTATTCCACGCCTTCGAACCTGTATGTGGCGATCACCGAGATAGTATCGGGAGTAGTTGCCGACCGGCTTTTCCTTGACGACTTGGTGACTCCCGTTACATACCCGGTGACCTCTTTCCTGCAGAAGATGAGCCTTCTGAGAGCTACACTGTAGGCCAGTCCGATGATGATGATACAGAGGGGATACATAAAAAGCGCCGAAGCGATATCATGGTATCTGAGGGTCAGCTCCTCCGACTTTTTCACCGCCGCATAAAAAAGCGAGGACAGTGCCAAATATACCGAACATAACCCCGCGATCACAAAGTTGATCCTCATCCGGATATAGCCGCGCGGAAGCCTTCCGGACAACCTGAAAAGAGCCAGCGAGATCAATAGGCACATCGGGAACATGAAGGCCAGATCAGCCGTCGATGAACTCCTTTCCGAAAACTTGTCCCAGAGTATGGCTATCAGGAAAAAACCTGCTAAGGATAAAAAGGTGACGAACGGAACATCATTTACGAGATCGGTATTTGCGTTGTCCCCCAGTCCGTGGATCCTGCCCAGAGGCGTAAAATGCTTTTTAAACTCAGATATCGCCTTTCTTTTGCCGGAACCGGTCTCCAGGACTTCCGTGCATCTTTCAAGGAAAGGATCGTCCCTGCCGGTAAGTCCCTCCCTGAGAAGTCCGGAATCGGAATGATCCCCTCTCGCGGCCATATATCCGTACAGAAGGCGCATGTAATCGTCATCGGCCCTGCGGCCTTTTCTTTCGTTGCTTATCGCATGAGACAGTTTGTTGCGAAGATAAAGGAGAGGGATCTTTGAAAACGAGAAACCGAATCTCTGAAACATAACGACTGTTCTCTCGTCCATCTCTCTTCCTCTCCAAGGGATTTTATATAGATCACATTATAACACTGAAGTCAAAAAGAGGGCCTTTAAGAGCCCCCGGGAAGAGTATCCACATAAACGTCTGTCACGACGCCGTTATCGTCACAATTCATCCAGTAGTAAAGAGGTTCATCGTTCGACAGGAAGATCGACTGATCGCGCCCGACATAGTAGCCCATCGTGCGGCCGTCGTAGCAGTCGAACTCACCGTATCTCTCCTCCACTTCCTCATAGTTCTTTCCGACAACGAGCCAGTCGTTATAACCGAGCCACGTCCCGTGAGAAGTAATGAACAGTGCACCGCCTGAAGCAAGTATGACGGCACACGCTCCCGCTATCCATGATCTGATCTTTTTCATCTTTATATCTCCGTTCTTTTTCACGGTTAACATTTTAGGAGTGTCATCCGGATAAATTACGGGAAAAATCAGGTAAAAATACGGGGAAGCCGCGGCAGGGACAGTATAACAATGTTACGTATGCTTAAGCTTCAGGCTCTTCCGTCTCTTCCTCTTCGATGTTATCAAGACCAATCGAGAGGATAAAAAGGTCATCGTTATGTATCTTCCAGCAGTCCGACTCGGTCACTCCGGAACTTCGGAGAACGTTCCAGGTGCGTGTGGAATCGGAGAAGAAATCAAGCGCCGCTTGATAGCTGTCTTCGTTCTCGAACCTGACAGTCAGGATATTGGCGCCGCCTTCATACTGCTCCCGGAAAGCATTGGTGACATCTACCGAACCGAAATCCGTAAAGAGCCATCCCTCATGGGAATAGTAGTTGAATCCGGTCCTGCCTCCGTCCGTCGGCAGAAAATACGCTCCGGGATCGATCTGCCTTACCTCGGGCTCTGTAAGTCCGAAATATTCGTAATTCCTGTAAAGCCTGCCCCCGGAATCCTCACTGGTCGTATCATCGGCTGCCGTATCGATAAACACATCGCCGTAATCATCTTCGATCCTGACCCACGAATGGATATCCGAGGTCACAACGGATGAACTTATGCCCATGGCATGAAGGATCTGTCTCATGGCAAATGCATAGCCCGCGGCATTGGCGGTATTCTCGACAAGAGCTCCGTATATATTGCCGGCATTTCCAGAACCCTCGCCCGAAGCGGGAGTATATACGGTACGGTCGATCAGCTCGTCATGAACGGCCAGGGTCTTCTTCCACGGATCATTTGCCCTCGGGGGGAGCGCCGCGATCAGCTGAAACATCGCGCTGTCGATCTCGCCTTTCATCGAAGCGACTTCCTCGGCAGTGAGTCCGCCGTAATCAAAGATATAGATGGTATAGATATTCTCGCCTGCCTCGTAATCAAAATACGAGAAGCTCTTTACCCAGAAAGATCCGTAATCCAGGGAGTTCAGAAAATTACGGTCAAGGAAACCGTTGCCGTTACGGACCAGTATGGCACGTTCCATCCCGGATATCGCCTCTTCCACAAGGGCTTC
>JAFZWN010000038.1 GCA_017617295.1 Clostridiales bacterium
ATCGCTAATCACAGGCTTCTGGATCAGCTTAAGATCATGGGTTCTTTCGACATGCTGACTGGTGTTAAGAACAGAAACGCCATGAATCAGAGAGTAGACAGGATCGTCGCAGGCGAAGAGAAACTTCCCGATCAGAATGCCATTCTCTTTGTGGATCTTAACGGCCTTAAGCAGGTAAATGACAACAAAGGTCACGACAACGGCGATGTCTTCTTGAAGAATACTGCGAATATCCTTAAAGAGAATTTCCCTGATACTGATATCTTCCGCGCAGGCGGAGACGAATTTATGGTATTGGCAACAGACATCTCCAAAGAGGAGATCGAAGAAAAGGTAAGCAACCTAAAGTCATACCGTACCAAGTCAAAAGATGTCAGTTTCTCACTGGGATATTGTCCGTTCGACGGAACTTCAGATATACGTCAGGCAATGAGTATCGCTGACAAGAAGATGTACGACGATAAGAGACTTTTCTACGAGCAGAATCCTGATTACAAACGCGGCTGAAAATATCACGCGACAGCCTTTTCGAGAACTACTGAAAATAGCAATCATACATGACGACCGTGACACTGTCATCGCCTTTACTGATGACGCAGTACTCACCGTCCTCGAGCGTAACCTTATGACTGATCTCATCATGGAAAAGAATATCAGCGTCGGATGACAGCGTTACTCTTCCGGGATACTTAACTTTGTCGACCTTAACTTCTGCAAATGCGACCGGAATGGTATCTCCCTTGAGATAAAGTTCATCCTCATTCCTCTCGGCAACCGCGAACTCTACATCCTCATCATCCTCGAAAACTCTTATCCACGCCCACGAGTTTTTATCATAATATGAATTCAGCTGCCACCAGCATATACCTCCGATCAGTAAAGACACGACCAGAAAACTGATCACAACTCCAAGAATTATCTTTTTACGTTTTGTCATATCCCTATCCCTTTAAACCAAACTCGCGTATCTCATTTAACTGCTCCGCGCTTAAGGTTCCTGCACGATACAGACGAAGATATTCATTCTCTATTGAACTGTCGAAGATCAGAAGGTCATCAGTATTGATGGTCACCTTAACTCCGTTCTCGTACAGTATCTTTATCGGATGATCCTTGTAGCTTGGCGCATATCCCAGCATAACATTACTGCTCGGACACACATGAAGCGTTATCCCGTTATCAGAGAGAAACTTCATTACTTCCTCCGAAGCTGCCGCATGGATACCATGATGCACTTCCTCAAGACCTAATACCTCTACGGCGCGCCTTACATCATCAGCAGAGCCGCTCTCACCTACATGCATCCTCCTGATCAGATGATACTTCTCAGCCTTCCTGTAAAGCGGAAGAAAATCCTCGAAAGGCCTTCTATTCTCTCCGCCGCAGACATCGATCGTCTTAAAGTATCCCGTAGAGATATACTGATCGATCTTCGCTGCTTCCGCATCAACATCACATAAAGAGATATATGTCAGTTCCGGCTCGAAAACAGTATCCGGACAATGCTTCTGATGGAAGCCGTCGATAAGTTTACGGAATACTTCCATGCCTCCGACAAGTTCTATCTCAGCTGCCCCGAAATTCATAGCAAGCCTGGTGATATTGTTCCTCTTCGCCTCAGCAAAAGAACCTTCCCATCGAAGGATGATCCCTTCACTGCCACTGCAGTATGGCTTGATCTCCTCAGTAAACCATTCCTGCATTCCTTCAAGTCCGCGAAAGACCTCAGGCGGATGTGGCAGCTTACGGTCGATCTGCTCTTCAAGCCACGAGATCCTGCATCCCTTCGTCGAGTGATTATGAAGATCACTCTTAGGAACCTCCAATAGCTTCTCTGTATCCCCTTCTTTTAATCCTTCAATGAACAATCTGTCTTCCCCCTTCTTTCGTCGATTATACACCATTCGTATGATATAATTATGTTGTTAAGAAGGTTTTCTCTTTGTCGAGTAATTGAATTATAGGAATAATTCTCGGGATATTTATATGAAAAAACTTATCATACCCTCAAAACTGAATGCGGGTGACAAAGTAGCTTTTATCTCAATATCCGGCGGACGTGCCGGAGATGAGGATATGCTTCCAAGATACAGGCTGGGCAAAAGAAGATTCGAGAAGATCTTCAATGTGGAAGTCGTTGAAACACCACATGCACTATGCGGAAGAGATTATATTTATGAGCATCCCGAGAAAAGAGCCGAAGATCTTATGTGGGCTTTGAAGGATGAGTCCATCAAGGGCATTATCTGCAATCAGGGCGGAGATGATTCCTATCGCGTCCTGCCGTATATCGATCCTCAGGTCATTCACGATAATCCGAAGGTGTTTATGGGTTTTTCCGATATCGCTACATGGACGGCAGTATTTACATATGCGGGAGTCCGTTCTTATTACGGCCCGACTGTCCTGACACCTATCGCGCAACCGGGTAAGCTCGACGATTATACGGAAGATGCGATCCGGCGGACTTTGTTCTCGAATGAAGTGATCGGTGAGATCAAGGCGTCTTCCAAGACCACGCCTATTGACTGGAAGACCACGTACACGATCAAGGACGGCTCGGGAGAAAAGGTATGCGAGAGATTCCCGGATACCGATGCGATCGAAGATCCGAGCGACCCGATCCCCTGGGTTCCCGGAACAGGCTACAAGGTCTTGCAGGGATCAGGTAAAGTAAGAGGCCCAATTTTCCCTGTCTGTGGCGGACCTCTCCATCAGATAATGGGAACCAAGTTCTTCCCGTCTGTTGATGTCTGGGAAGATGCGATCATTGCGCTGGAACACGTTAATGTATACGACTGTAAATTAGCAGGTTATCATGAACTCCAGGCATTTGCAGCCGCTGGTGCATTTGATAAAGCGAAAGCTATCCTCACCGGTCCTCTTGATGATGACAGCAGAGAAACACTTTTCAAGGTTATCTTAAATGAAGTTCACAGACCGGATATTGTGATCGTGGAGAATTTTGATTTCATTCACAGAACACCGATGACGGTAATTCCTGTCGGCGCACAAGTAGAGGTCGACTGTGATGCTCCTGCTATAAGAATATTAGAATCCGGAGTATTATAAATCCGAGATACATAGCGTATCCGGTATCTTGACTTCGTATATCTCTTTCAGTGAGTAGGACTTAGAAAGGTCCATTTGTTAATAAATTGGCAAACACAATAAATGCGTAAACCCCCAAAGCAAGCATAATAACTTCGAGAACCATAGCGATG
>JAFZWN010000039.1 GCA_017617295.1 Clostridiales bacterium
GTGTGCAAGCTTAGCAGTATAGCATACAGACTCTGAAGGAATAGTCTCCATACCACCTTCATAGATCTTATGAGATGATCTCGCGGAAACGAGAACTCTGAATCCGAGTTTAGTCAAGACCGTAAACCAGAAAGGATAGTTCTCATACTGGTTAAGTACTCTCGGGATACCCACTGTGCCCCTCGTAGCGTCCTTCTCTGATAAAGGCTTATACTTAAAAGTACGGTCGTACTTGTACTTGAACATGTTAGGCAGGGTGTTACCTGAAGCGGCATCTTCAAGGCCGACGCTCTCGCCCTTCTCGCAGCGGTTACCCGAGACGAATCTCTTGCCGTTACTAAATGTCGCTATCGTAAGACGGCAGTGGTTACCGCAGTAAGGGCACTGGGTATTCTCCGTCTCCATGTCAAAGGACTCGAGTTCCTCCTTCTTAAGGATCGAGCTTGTGACCTCTATCTCATCCTTGTCGGTCAGCGTCTCGGGCATCTTGTCGCGCGCGATCAGAGCCGCACCGAAAGCACCCATCAGCCCTGCCACATTGGGTCTGATGACATCCCTCTTGGCAACGATCTCGAAGCATCTTAAGATCGCATCATTCAGGAACGTACCGCCCTGAACGACGATATTCTTACCGAGCTGCTCGGTATCCCTGATCTTTATGACCTTATAAAGGGCATTCCTTACGACCGAATATGAAAGGCCCGCGGAGATATCTCCTACGGAAGCACCTTCCTTCTGTGCCTGCTTGACCTTCGAGTTCATGAAAACGGTACATCTGGTACCGAGATCCACGGGATTCTCCGCATTCAGAGCCTCTATCGAGAAAGAATGGGGATCCATACCCAGCGTCTGAGCGAAAGTCTGGATAAACGATCCGCAGCCCGAAGAACATGCCTCGTTAAGCATGATCGAATCGATAACGCCGTTTCGTATCCTCATGCACTTCATGTCCTGTCCGCCGATATCGATGATGAAATCGACATCCGGGCAGAAGAACTTTGCCGAACGGAAGTGGGCCATGGTCTCGATCTCGCCGATATCTATACCCAGAGCGGCCTTTATTATGTTCTCGCCGTATCCCGTGACACAGGAATAAGCGATCTTCGTATCAGCAGGAAGGTTCTTATAGATATCCTTAAGGATGTTTACAGCACTCAGTACCGGATTACCCTTGTTACCCGCATAGTAGGTATATACCAGCTGTCCGTCCTTATTGATTACGACGGCCTTGGTGGTAGTCGATCCCGCATCGATACCCAGGAAGAGCTCACCCTTCTGAGTCTTTATATCAAGCGTCGGGATAGTATTCTTTGCATGACGGTCGTAGAATCTCTTCTTCTCGTCCTCGTCCTTGAACAGAGGATCGATCCTTATGATATCAGGCGTGAAGCCTTCTTTGTTCTTGAACCTTTCGAGAAGATCCGAGAGTCTGGCCGTATTATCGTCGCAGGATAAAGCCGCGCCGAGAGCAACATAGATCTGTGCATCATCGGGCATCCAGAAGGAATCCGCCTTCTCTGCGAGCGTCCTCTCGAATGCGTGACGGAGCTCGGAATTAAAGTACAAAGGACCTCCGAGGAATGCGATATTGCCCTTGATGGGTCTTCCGCACGCCAGTCCTGCTATGGTCTGGTTAACGACCGACTGATAGATCGAAGCCGCGAGGTCTTCCTTGGCTGCACCCTCATTGATCAGAGGCTGAAGATCGGACTTGGCAAATACTCCGCAGCGGCTCGCGATCGTATAAAGGGATCTGTAGTCCTTGGCGAAGTTATTGAGTCCGTCGGCATCAGTCTGCAAAAGCGACGCCATCTGGTCGATAAACGCGCCCGTACCGCCGGCACAGGTACCGTTCATCCTCTGCTCGAGCACCGGATGCATATAAGTGATCTTGGCATCCTCGCCGCCGAGCTCTATAATTACGTCCGTCTCGGGATGATACTTCTTGATGGCCTCGGTCTCTGCCATTACTTCCTGAATGAACTTGAGCCCGAGCCAGTTGGCGACCGAGAGTCCGCCGGAACCCGTTATGGTTACCGCAACATCTATACCGTTGAACTTTTCGTTCAGCTCCTCGAAAAGCTCATTAAGAAGTCCCGATATATCCGAATGATGTCTCCTGTATTCGCTGTAGACTTTCTCCTCTCCTTTAAGAAGAACCACCTTGATAGTGGTAGAACCGATATCCAGTCCGAGTCTGTAATTTGCCATAATCTCTGATTTATCCTTCCTTATGTCGTCTTTCCTCCAGAGGAGTACCCTTCGGCTGAGATCTGCTCGTGGTACTCCTGTTGGCCTTCTCACCGGCCGTTCTGCCCTTACGTGCTTTCTTCCGCTCGGGCATATTATCTTCAGGGCGCATACTGCCGAATTCCTTCAGGGATTCTTCCTTCAGAGCTCTCATCTTCTCTTCCTGCTCCTCGCGTAAAGCCTTCCTGAAATCACGGCTGCCCATTATCTGTTTTCTGAAATCGTCGCTTAAAGATATCCTAAGGAGCTCATCGGGCACTCCGAGCGAGAGATCGAACACCTTGCCGAACTTATCCCTGCTTACGAGATCGAGCCCTTCGACCACCTTTCTGACATTATCCTCATATACTCCGAAATCACATCTGATACCGAGCCTCAGCGTAAGCCCCGCGAAATTCACGTTAACATACGGCAGGTTCTTGGTACACATAAGATGCAATGTAACGAGCTTCATGTAGTTCTCAAGGTTGATACACTCCTCATCACATATCAGAGCCATCGCATCAGGCCCCGACATGGCAGATATATCCGACCTCTCATCCTCGAATCCGTTGGCCCACAGATAGTAAAGCTCCCTGTATACGGCCTTTTTAAACTCTTCAAAGTCCTTCAGGAGCGGTGCCGCGATGACCGGAGCCCCGATACTGAAAAAGAACTGCATATAAGATACCTCCAGATGTGAAGGCACCGAAAACCACTTGAAATAAGCAGCTATATCCCTTGCGTTATACACATATTTATGCATCAAAAAACTGTTGCTCCCTAATAAAGCACATAGATTAACACCATATTTTACCATAAAAACTGAAAGTCACCCCATCAGATTGAGGCGTAATTTGGGAACTTGATCACCTGATGAATGACTTTGGCATCAGTATCAAGCAAAACATCAATATAATCGGCTCTTAAAGTTGATCCACTCTGTCAACCGGCCGGCTTATTCCAGTAATCTTATCTGATTATCCCGTAAGAGGCGCAGATCCGGGCAAACTCGACAGACTGGGCAAATCCGTCAAAGACTTCTTCTCTGGATGTTCCTTCATTAAGAGCGCCGACCCATGCGTCAAATCCGGCCTGATCAGGCTCTCTTCCCATAAATGTTCGATAGAGCCTTGTGACATATTCGGAATTGTCGACATTCTGTCCGGTAAACTCGTTACTGAAGAAGAAACCTCTTGCTACTCCCGTTCCCGTATCTCTCTGATTGGCGAGCTGTCTTGCCCAGGCCATCATGCCGGCTTCATCAGCATTTCTTCCGAGACATGTGGTATAAAGACGGGTCGCGAAGTCGATCGTCTCCTGATTAGGCTCGACTTCTATTGTGGCCGTTCCCGTTCCTCCGCTGCGGATACCGTAAAGAATGCAGAGATTGGCCCACTCATTTGAATTGATAAAGCCCTCTATTACATCCTGCTTGCTCTGACCTTCGTCCAGAGCATTGACCCATCCCTGTAAACCCGAAGCATCAGGCTCTCTATTAAAGAACGTACGATACAGAACGCGGACGAACTCTTCACTGGATACATTCTTGTTGATGAATTCATCGCTGTACAGGAATCCTCTAGCGACATCGCCTCCGGTCTCACCCCGAACGGATATCGCTTCGACCCAAGAATTAAGGCCGGAAGCATCGGATGATCTTCCGAGAGCTACCGAATAAAGTCTCTCGACAAAATCAGCTGCACTGTATCCGGAAGCAGGTATAGAATCAGTATCATTTGAAGAAGATCCTTCCGTAGGAGAAGGCGAAGGAGCAGTCGTCGGAGCGGGATCATAAACCGGATATCCCTCTCTGTTAAGAACCCGGTATATAAAACCATCATATTCTATCGATGACCTTACCGAAGATCCGTTATAGACAACTACTTCTGCAAGAAATTCCGATCCATCCTCTGTCTCGTGAACGATAAAATATGTATTACCTTCTATCTCAACATATCTGGGTGTATAGAACACGGGCCCATCCCAATATTGTCTGTCGACTACATTATCATATCTGACATCACGTGCATAATCCCTATAATGGAAATCCGGTTCATAATCCTGAAGATCACAGTAATTATAGTATGAATATTTTGCCGGGCTGTCATAATTTACCATATCGATATAGTAATAGAAGCCGTGCAGATTTACGACATTTACGGCATGCCGGTCCATGCCCTCGCAATCGATACTGAGATACGAACATTGTACACCGGCACGGTTCATAAGCGCTTCAAAAAGCATGCAGTAACCGCTGCATACAGTTGAGCCCTCACAAGCGCTGTCCAGATTCTGAAGATCCGAAGCCGGATTATCGTAGTCATATGTAACTTTTCTGCACACCTGTCTGGCCAGATTGGATTCGATCTGCTCGGGAAGCGCATCATCAGGAACTTCGGCAATATATTCGTCTATCACCTGCCTGATATAAGCTTTTTCAGAATTGAAAGCAGATATATCGGTATATTTCTGCATGACGTCAAACGTATCATAACTTTCGAAGCCATAGTGATCAAAAAAGAAATATTGAGGATTATCCTTCATAAAGATCCATTTGATGTTTGATATTTCATTCGATTCATATGTATGACCGTTATCAGGAAGCGTATATTCGATATAACTCTCCCCCGTCGGATGAAGCAGATAATCCATACAGACCTGATCCATGGCATCATAGAGCTGCTTATCATGATCATCCATCTGATCATAATAGAAGCTCGTAGATAAACTCCGCCAATATTGCTCTTCTGACTCAGACGCTAAGACTATATTCCTTACCGGGAACGATATAAAAACAAAAAAGACGGAAATCAATACGCTTGTTGTTCTGATATAAAGTTGTTTTGTGGAAAGATCCATATGGTTCGACCTCCGTTATTTCCCTCCCCCGGGGAGAACGATCAAAAACATAAATGGCTATGTATTTTTAAGTATATCATAATCGACTCATGCCCCGTCCAGAAAATACTCATAGGAAATGACGAACTTAACGGTTCTTCACGGAATTCGCGGGATCGGACAGACAGAAAGATCTTTTCTCATCGGCGGTCGTTCAGTAAATCTTGAATCAATAGTTTA
>JAFZWN010000007.1 GCA_017617295.1 Clostridiales bacterium
GATAGTATTACATAAGCCGCATCCTCGGAAGGAATTACTTGATTACCAGATCAAGCAATTAGTAACTCATCTTGAAGAGGAGGGATTAATATGATGCATAATATTATGGAGTATAAAGGGTATGTCGGAAGTGTAGAGTTTTCTGAGGAAGATCTTGTTTTCTTCGGGAAGGTTCAAGGTATCCGTTCGTTGATTTCCTATGAAGGAACGAGTGCAGCAGAATTGGTTTCGGATTTTCACGGTGCTGTTGATGATTACCTTGAAATGTGTGAAAAAGAGGGAAGCGAACCCGAAGTCGCATATAAAGGCAGTCTTAATGTTCGATTTAGGAACAGTGAGATCCACCGCCGGATTGCTGTATACGCGATGATGAATTCTCAAAGCATAAACAGTTTTATCGAGGAAGCTGTTGAAGCTAAGTTGAATGCTTTGGCAGCTACTCCACAATGATTGATATTGATTCTGTGTGATCAGTAAATACGAAAGAGTAGGGCTGTCCTTTTAAGGGCAGCTGTTTTCTTTTCGGATGTTACTCAAAAGAGGGAACAACAGCTTTTGCTGAGCTGTCCCTGCCTCTGTACATATAAATCCTCTTTTATGCATCAAATCAGGGACAGAGGCGGGTTTGTCCCTGTTTTTCTGCTTGAAACCGCTTTTTTATGTACCAAAGCAGGGACAGCGGTCGGATGCAGCGGCTTCAAGTGCTGTTGTACCCGTATTCTCTTTTCAGGTGCGGTGGGCGTGTATAGCGTAAAAACTGTTGATGAAGATCTGGTCGGCATCATTACTGCTTCATCCACGAAATGCATCAGGGATAACATAGCTGATTAATAATGGGATATAAAAAGATCCCCGCGGATAGGATTCTCCGCGGGGATCGTATATCATATCTGAAAGATATCAGACGGTGGTATTTACTTCGGGAGAGATGTTGTATGTCTCGCCGCTGAAGTCGCTCTCGGTGGCATAACCGAACTTGATGGCTTTTGCCTTAAGATAGGTGTAGTACTCCGCCTCAGTTGCTGCGATATAAGGAAGCAGGAACGGAGCTCCGACACCGCATGTGAAGTATGCGAGCAGGAACCATCCGATGAATGAGAGGTAAAGCTCAAAAAGGAATCCTTTCTCGCCGTTCATTGTCTTCTTACTTATATCAAAAGCTCTCTCATAGCTCATCATGGGATTTTCGGCTATGATGTATTTTACCATGAAGTATTCGAGCATCTTGATGAAACCCGGAATGATAAAGAGAAGGCTCCAGAGATAAATGAACAGACTGTAGAGAAACATTGTAACCACAGTGTTCCAGTAACCTTTCCTGAAGGGGTTGAAAAGATCAGTGAGCTCAGGCTTTAATGTCTTTCGGCTGTTGATGAAGAAACTGCTGACACCGACTGCCATGACGTTACTGAATAGCATGGCTATAGCAGTGCAGAACAGTCCGCAGATCATAAACATGACCATGCTGCCGATACTTGATAATATCGCGAATGCACTGTCAGGGTTCGATATAAGAGTTCCGAACTGGGTCACGAACGAGAATCCGGTAGTGATACCATAGACGATCGATATGGCGGTGCCGGAAATGGCTCCCGGGATCAGACACGCCAGAAAAGACATCCAGTATGTCTTCTCAAGTACTTTTTTCGAATTATCTTTTAGAAGAGCTGTTGTTAACATATTCCATATCCTCCTGCAAATCAAATCGGTCATTAAGACCCTATCCCTAACGGATATTATATATTTCCGTAAGAGAAAAAATCAATAATATTAGGGCGTCAGAATGATGTGTATAAACGAAAAGAGCGGCCCGCGCATGCGGACCGCCCTATAAAGATATCAAACAAAAATCATTCGGGTCTGTAACTGTCCTTAAGTGATACCGCTCTGTTGAACACGAGATGAGTAGGAGAAGAATCCTTGCTGTCGGCACAGAAGTATCCGACTCGAAGGAACTGGAATCTGTCCTCGGGCTTGCAGGCCTTAAGAGATGCTTCGACCTTGGCGCCCTTTATAACAGTCAGCGAATCGGGATTAACGAAATCGAGATAGTTGACATCGGCGAGATCGGGAGCCTCGACGGTGAAGAGACGGTCGTAGAGCCTGATCTCGGCATCTGCCGCGGTAGCGGTATCCACCCAGTGGATCGTGGCTTTGATCTTTCTGCCGTCGGCGGTGTTTCCTCCGCGGCTCTCGGTATCGTAAGTGGCGTGTACGGCAGTGATGTTGCCGTCGGCGTCCTTGTCGCAGCCGACGCACTTGATTACATAAGCGGACTTAAGACGTACTTCGTTGCCGGGGAAGAGGCGGAAATACTTCTTTGCGGGCTCCTCCATAAAGTCATCACGGTCGATCCAGAGCTCGCGCGAGAAAGTTACGATCCTTGTGCCGTCCTCGGGATTCTCGGGGTTGTTCTCTACCTCGAACTCCTCGGTCATGCCCTCGGGATAGTTATCGATGATGAGCTTAACGGGATTAAGGACTGCCATGGCACGGGCGGCCGTCTTATTGAGGTCTTCGCGGAGGCAGTACTCGAGGAAGGCATACTCTACAACGGAATTAACCTTGGACACGCCGTTCTTCTCATGGAAGTCACGGATCGACTTGGGCGTATAGCCGCGGCGGCGGAGTCCGCACAAAGTGGGCATACGGGGATCGTCCCATCCGGATACCATGCCTGTCTCGACAAGGTTCCTAAGTTTCCTCTTCGAGAGAACGGTATGCGTGATGCCGAGTCTTGCGAACTCGATCTGACGGGGCTTGCACTCTACGGAGATATTGTTTACCACCCAGTCGTAAAGGGGACGGTGGTTCTCGAACTCAAGGGAGCACAGGGAGTGCGTGATGCCCTCGAGAGCATCTTCGATAGGGTGAGCAAAGTCATACATCGGGTAGATGCACCATTCGTTGCCTGTCCTGTGGTGGGGAAGACGGTTGATACGGTAGATGACCGGATCTCTCATGTTGAAGTTACCGGATGCCAGGTCGATCTTGGCACGAAGCGTCAGTGAACCGTCCTCAAACTCGCCCGCTCTCATGCGTGCGAAAAGATCCAGGCTCTCCTCGATCGGGCGGTCACGGAACGGTGACTGCGCGGGAGTCGTCGTATCGCCTCTCATCTCCTTCATCTGCTCGGGCGTGAGCTCGCATACATAAGCGAGACCCTTCTTTATGAGCTCGACGCCAAAGCCGTACATCTGCTCGAAATACTGTGACGCATAGAAGAATCTGTCTCCCCAGTCGTGTCCCAGCCACTTGATGTCTTCCTTGATGGCGTCGACATATTCCTCATCCTCTTTGGTGGGGTTGGTGTCGTCCATACGGAGGTTGCAAAGACCGCCGTAGAGTTCGGCTGTACCGAAGTCGATCTCGAGGGCCTTGGCGTGACCGATATGAAGGTAGCCGTTAGGCTCGGGCGGGAATCTCGTATGTACGGTCTGACCGTAGCATCTGCCGCCTTCCTTTAATTCTTCGTCGATTATCTCATGTATAAAGTGTTTGCTTTCAGCCATTTTATGTACTCCTGTTAAATGATCAAAGTTTGGAAAGCCCGAGGTCAAGTCTTCTTAAGGCTTCTTCCTTGCCGAGGAGGAGCAGTACTTCCGCACATCCTCCGGGCGTAACGGCAACGCCTGCAGCTGCGATACGGACGGGCCACATGACGAGCGCGTTCTTATATTCCTTAGCTGCGGCATATTCGGTCAGAAGGGAAGTGATGGACTCACGGTCCCAGGAACAGCCATCGAGCATGGGTATAACGTCGTTTAAGATCTCTCTGCTCGATTCGATGCTCGACTTACTTTTCTTGTGAACGAAAAGCTCCACGCTGTAGTTCTCAAGCTCCTTAACAAACTGCAGTTTCTCGGTGATCTGGGGGAACCGCGTGATACGCGGCTTTAACATCTCCTCCAGAAGTTCATAGTGCTGTGATCCCAGACCAAGATCATCGTAGTAAGGCTTGGCGTACGAAAGGAACTCCTCGCTGCTCATGGCTTTGATGTACTCGGCGTTCATCCATTCGAGCTTATCGTAATCAAATACCGACGGGGACTTTGATATACCGTGGATATCGAAAGCCCTGATGAGCTCATCCATGGTAAAGATCTCGCGGTTCTCGTATTCGCCTGCGGGAGCCCAGCCCAGAAGAGCGATATAGTTGATGATGGCCTGGGGAAGGAATCCTTCGTTTACCAGGTCGAAGAAGCCCGTGGAGCCGTGCCTCTTGGAGAGCTTGCTGACGACTGTCTCGCCGTTCTCGTCAACGCTCTTGCCCATTATGAGGGGCAGGTGGATATATGTCGGGATCTCCCAGCCGAAAGCCTCATAAAGGGCATTGTACTTGGGCGTGGAAGTCAGGTACTCGGATCCCCTTACGACATGCGTGATGCCCATCGTATGGTCATCGATGACGTTCGCAAAATTATATGTGGGGAAGCCGTCCTCCTTGATGAGGATCTGATCGTCGAGCTCCTCATTCTTGATGGTGATCTCGCCGTAGACGGCGTCGACATAGGTTGACTCGCCGGTGAGGGGAGACTTCTGTCTGATGACGTAGGGAACGCCGGAAGCAAGTTTCCCGTCGATCTCATCTTGAGGCAGGTCTCTGCAGTGACGGTCGTATCCGACCACGGTTCCTTCGGGTGCACTCTCACGGAGGGCTGCCAGGCGCTCCTTGGAGCAGAAGCAGTAGTATGCCTTGCCTTCCTTTACGAGCTGCTCGGCGTAGGGCTTATAAAGCGAAAGCCTCTCACTCTGGACATAGGGACCGCAGTCTCCGGGCTTATCGGGACCCTCGTCGTGAGTTATCCCGGCAGTCTTAAGCGTATTGTATATAACGTCGGTTGCTCCCTCGACAAAGCGCTCCTGATCGGTATCTTCGATACGGAGGATAAAATCCCCGCCTTCGTGCTTGGCTACAAGGTACTCGTACAGAGCCGTTCTCAGGTTGCCCACATGCATAAATCCCGTGGGCGAGGGCGCAAATCGTGTTCTGATCTTCATACTAAAGTGTCCTTTATTTAAAATAATACAAAGTGCATTGTATCACTTTTCGCCCGAAAATGATATTATATTGAACATGGATATTCTGGAAAGCAACAGATCTTATGAATGCTACTGCGGGAAAGGCGCCGCATTTGAATTCGCGGCCATGTACATTCTCGAGCATACGGACGTCTCCGACATCTCGCGCCTGAAGGTGGCTGTCGTTTCGGACCGTATCGTCAGCGGCTATTACTATAATAAGTTCGAGAACCAGTTCCTGATAAGGGGAGTAAAGCCGATACTCGTTCCCGTCGAGTGCAACGATATGGGCAAGAGCCTTAATGCGGTCGACAGCGTGCTGAGATTTATCTCGGATTTTGATTTCGGTCCCTGCGACTGGATCATATCGCTGGGCGGCGGCGGTATCCTCGATGTTACGGCTTTTGTTCATTCGCTCCTTCAGACCAAAGTCAATTTCATGGCGGTCCCGACGACTCTTATGAGCATGACGGAAGGATGCGTCAGTTCGAAGGCTTATCTTAACTTCATGAGCCGGAAGGACATTATGAGCACGGCTTTCGAGCCCGATATCGTAATAGTCGATCCTTCGTTCCTTTCCACGGTGCCTGCGAAGTACAAGTCGAACGGTTATGCGTCCATAATCAGGTATGCGATCCTCGAAGATCTGAGCCTCATCAAGATCCCCGATGATATGGATTCGGGACTCCGCGATTACCTTAACAGGGTTTATTCCTGCCGATGCAGGATAGAGAAGAGAGATCCGAGGCTCCTGACGCTGGGTTCCGAGATATCCGCCGCCATAGAAGGCTATTTCAGGTTCATGAACTATTCGGAGGGAGAAGCGCTGGCACTGTCTCTCATCTCCGCCGTCGATGACAGCAGGAGAGAGCCTCTTTCCAAGATATACGGTGTATTGGGACTGCCGACGGCACTGAAGGACGTGTCATCCGCCATGATACTCAAGAATCTGAAGAGAAATCTGGACAGGTATGCTTCCGGTAAAGTCGAGCTCGTTGACATGGAGAACGGCCCGACGCAGCGCTGGGTGATAAGGACATTAAGCGCTGATCAGGCATATGATCTGCTGTCCGAAAGGTTGAAGATAATAAGTTGATGCGAAAAGAAATGAAAAACTATGCAAAGAAACTGATGGCGACGGCAATGGCTGCTGTTATGCTCCTGCCGTTTACCTCATGCAGAAGAGGCAATGAGCCTGAAATGATGCCTGCCGATTACGGTTCCTACGGCGCCGACTTCGCGCGCGAGCTCGCTTCAGATTACCCTTACAGGGCACCTTATTCGACGCAGGAGAGCGCCGCAGCGCAAAGGATACTCGAAGAGTTTGAGACCCTGGGGTATGAAGCGCATCAGCAGGACTTCACGAATTCGTCGGGAGTGCCTTCCAGTAATATAATCGCAAGATACTCGGGAAAAGGCTTCTATGCTCAGGGAGACGACGGTTCGTGGTCTCCGGTACGTAAGACCGTCATAATCGGAGCCCACTATGATTCCGTTTTTGACCGTTTCTCCGTTCCTGATGACTGTCAGTATGACGGCATCTCCGATAATGCTTCCGGCGTCGGATGTCTCATGACCATCGCCGCACACCTGACAGAATACGAGAATATGGGATTCGATGTCATTCTTGTCGCATTCGGTGCGGGAAATGATAACTATAACGGTGCCAGGTACTTCTATAACTCTTTAAGTGCCGAAGAACGAGAGAGTATCGAAGTAATGTACTGCATCGACAGTATCTATGCGGGCGACAAGATCTACGCCAATGCCGGCTATAATTCGCTCGATTATTCCCAGAAATACAAGATGAGACGTAAGCTCTATCAGGCATATGATGTTGCCTACGACTATATGTTGTCCTCGCTTTACGGATATAACCTTCTCTATAACGAATCCAATATCATAGCCGATGTCAACGGTGACGGTATCAATGATGTCTATCGTGAGGTCTCGGCCAGAAAGTCTGATTATCTGGTATTTGACGAGGCGGGTATACCTGTCGTGTATTTCGACAGCTGTGATTACTTTTTCGACACGATGGAAGAGATGAAAGAGACCAAGAACCTGAATCTCCAGGAGTACGGCGGAGCCATCAGGGGAACGTATCTTGATGCTTCTTCGATCCTCGATCCCATCCTTAATACCGAAGAAGGCGACAGGCTCGAGATCAGGATCAACAATACCGCTTTCGTTATTCTCGAATCCATGATGAAAGGTTCCGATTACGGAGTAACGTACGAGGAGTACCAGGATATCTTAAGACATCCCGAGACTGAGACTACGGCGCCCGAAGCCGTCGCTTCTGCGGTTTAAGGGGAGAGGTGTTATGAGATTTCTCCTTCAGGTGGCAAGAGATGCGTCTGTGACGACCGGTAACGGCGTGGTCGGAGCTATCGATCACGGATATGTGCTCTTCGCGGGATTCTGTCAGGGCGACAACGAAGAGATCTGCGACCGCATGATCAAAAAGATGCTCGCGCTCCGTATCTTCAAGGACGAAAACGGCAAGACCAATCTCTCCATAAGGGATGTCGGAGGCAGTATCCTCTGTATCTCGCAGTTTACGCTTTACGCCAACTGCACCCACGGCAACCGCCCGAGCTTCACCGACAGCCTCGGTCGTGAATATGCCGAGCCCCTCTATGAATATCTGCTCAAAAGACTTGTCGAAGAGGGCATAGATACCAAGCAGGGCGAGTTCGGCGAGCACATGGACGTCAGGTTCTGTAATGACGGCCCGTTTACCGTAATGCTCGACTCGGATGTGATCTTTTCCAAAGGCTGAAAAGGCTTTGGAGATATAAGCCGGTCATTGATCTGGCGGGGCTTTTCTACTAAACTTCATTTTTTCGGGATTTAGTCTATAAATACAGCATGAAATTTCTACTATTTTCTTTTTAAATCGCATTTAGTATACGAAATGATCCAGATCTTTCTACTAAATCCACAATACAAAGCATTTAGTAGAAAAAACAGCCCTGATTCTTCTACTAAATATCTCGAAAAAGAGATTTAGTAGAAAGACTGATGTGAAAGTATGAACGGTGTGAGAAACCGATAAGATGAGATACGGATTACAGAAGGATCACTCTTCCGGATTATCAGACCCTAAAGAAGCATCATCAGCCGAAGACTCATCAACAGTTGATCCTTCGAAAGCTTCAGACTCGGAAGCACTTTCATCGGGTACGTCGGGAACTGCAACCGATGCACTCTCTTCAGCCGGAACTTCATCGGCAGAGTGACCGTCATCAGAGGAAGACGTTGTTTCAGCCTCATCCTTATCGGATGGAACGTTCTCATCTTGTCCGACAGGCGCAATTTTGCCTTTGAGCCTGGATTCGTAGTCGGAGGCGGGCATCGGGCGGGCGAAATAATACCCCTGTATCATGTCGCAGCCTTCTGTCGCCAGGAAATCGACCTGATGCTTTTCTTCAACACCTTCAGCGACGGTCTTCATCCTGAGGTTCTTGGCCAGGCGGATAGCCTCGGATACGACGATCTCGCTTCTGTCATTGTCCGTAATGTCACGGAAAAAGCCTGCGTCAAGCTTCAGGATATCAAGCGGCATATCCTTAAGGGAGTTCAGGGATGAGTATCCCGAACCGAAGTCATCCATGGATACCAGGAAGCCTCTTTCCTTGAGTTTCATTATGGTCTTTATCATTAGATCCTGGTTGTCGAAGAATGCGCTCTCGGTGAGCTCTATCTCGAGCAGTTCGTGTGGAGTGCCTTCCTTATCGATAAGTTCGCAGATGTGATCGGCGAGATCTTGATCTCCGAAATGGGCTCTCGAGACATTTACCGATACGGGAACGCAGGTAAGACCGGCATCGAGCCAGCGGCGCTGGTCGCGCGCAACATGAGTTAGCATATAGTCATCGATCTCTTTTATGAAGCCGTCATCCTCAAAGACCGGGATAAATCGGCCGGGGGATACCAGACCTTCACCGGGCATCTCCCATCTTATGAGGGCTTCTGCGCCACTGAGAAGGTTGGTCCTTGGATCGTATTTGGGCTGGTAATAGACCTTGAATTCCTCATTCTCGACAGCACTCTGTCTGTGTTCGACGATCTTCGAGATCCAGATCTGCTTCTCCTTCATGGCGTCGTCATAGAAGGCAATACCTGAGTCGTTGCTGCCGTTAAGAGTCATCTGAGCGGTGCAGGCGTGATTGTATTCGTCTTCTAGGTCGATCTTACGTCTGCTCTGTATTATCCTGCTCGAGCCTACGCGTACAACATCGATGATATGTACTCCGGACTGGAATGCGAAATTATATCCCGGATACCTGGAGGTGAATTCTTCTTCGATGCCTTTGAGCTTGGCGATCAGTTCGTCCTTGTTGTGATATTCGATGAGGAGAGAGAAGGACGAGGACGTGTTGTGTGCGGCAAGTTCTTTTTTTCCAATCGACTTTGACAGGATCTGATAAAGAGCGATCAGGATATCTTCACCTTCTTCGACAGAGTTACACAGAACAAAGTTACGGTAACCTATAAAGACAAGATGGACGACGGCAAACCGTTTTGCCGCATTGGAATTCTTCTTGAGGATCTCTTCTCCTTTGGTCTTGAACCACATCCAGTTATGGTTGTCGGAGACGAAGTCGAGGAACAGGAGTTTTGACATCTTGATATATTCAAGTATGCTCCTTAATATGAACATGATAAGGATGGCATTGGTAAGAATAAACAATAATGATACTGCCACAGAGAGAAAGAGACATAACATGGCATCGGATTCTTTGATCGATACATAACATTTTATCAGAAGAAATCTGCCGTCAGACAACTTGAATCCAAGCCAGTAAGGTGACAGGACTTTCTCAACGTACGTAGTTGAGACATCTACATCGATATCGTCTTCGTTTGTTCCTTCGGAAACTTCTATCTCGGCAATGTTATCGTTATATGAAGACAGAATCACCTGATTAAAAACTACCCTCAGACTTGCATAGTTGCCGTAATCTCCAATAAAAAAGAATGTATTATCCTGGTCGAGGAACAGGTAGATGCCTTCTTTCTGGAAAAAACTGCGGTAATAACCTCCGGAGCCTAATACTGCCGTAGCATCACATGTGGCATACTCCACCGTGTGCCTGTCGGTTCCGACGATAACATAATCATGATCAAATTTGGAAAGAATATCCTGAGCCGAATCCTGATCAGATCCGGAGAGAATGACAGTCTTATAGATCTCGGGCATGTTGTTGACGATCTCATATTCGTTGTTGATCTTATTGTCAACGTAATACATCAGGAACGTAAGAGCTACCAAAAATATAACTGCAAACAAAAGACTCGATAAGAGCACATAAAGTAATACCGCCAGGACAGGATGTCTCTTCTGTATCTTTAGATGCTTTTTCTTCTTCTTCTCGATATTCTTGGAGCGTCTATAGCTCTTGTCATTTATGCTCATTAAATTGTCTCCTCACCACGATATGCCACCCCTGATTATATACTTAAATAGCGTTTTAAGAAACGGCATAAGATGCATAATTACACTAATAAAAGATCCCGGGATTCTTTACAGATTCCCGGGATCGGTATCTTATTTTGTGTAAGGTGCCAGATAATCGCGTTTTCTCCATCCGCCTCCCGCAGGTCTGTATGCCACACCTGTTAATCCGGAGATGGCCGAAGTGATACCGACGACCTTGCCGCTGAGCTTTGACTGCGGACCGTCACCGCAGTAAGCGAGGGAAGGGTCAGTGGGATCGTAGTAGACCTTGATCTCATCGCCTCTGCTCTTCCACTTATATACCTTACCCCTGCATTCATATGTGACGCCGTTTACCACGAACTTGGCAACTATGGAGTTTGCAGGTCTGGACCTCTTGACTGAAGGGAAGTAGATAGGATCCTTGAATTCGATTATCTCGCCTGTAGTCTCAGCGTGGCAGCTGATCTTTCTCTTGTTGTTGTATGCGTCATTGTAGATCAAATAGCCGATAACTGACAGTACGGCAAATACTATTAATGATATCTTGATCACAAATTTCATTTTCCTGTTCCTCGTTTTCCATAAGATCAATAATATGAACTGTTTCTCTTCATCCGGCTCACGACTGTAAGGCCGAATACGACCGCGACGGCGAGTCCTGTGAAGGCATATAATACTGTTTTATTGATGACGGGTCCTTTGTCGGCATAAGCTGTCGAAGGATCGCCGGGATCATAGTGCACCTCCAAATGCGCTCCCATCTCCTTGTGTCCGCTCGTAGTGCCCTCGCAGGTATAACTGACACCGTTGACTTCATAACGGACTGTGACCGTTCCCGTGATGCTTGAATTCCGCCTCTGATGCCGTCTATATGTTACCGAATAATCCGTGACTACGCCGGTAGTTACGGCAGAACACCGATTCCTCATCTTGTTCTGACTGCTGGTAAGATAACCGAAATACCCCGCGAAGATGACCATGACAACAACAACGGCTGCCAATCTGATAAGCAGATTTGATGAATGCATATTTATCTACCCCTATCCCCAAATTATGTCGGAAATAATTATATCATTTCCCCGGAAAAAATAAATATATTCCGGTCCGGTCAGTGCCGTAATATCCCCGATAGTTAACTGTTTACATCGGAGTACCTGAGAATGCGGTGATCAGATCCTCGAAGATATCTTCACCGTGTGTCTCGGCAAACAGGCAGTGTACGGCATCTTCGTCACCGATCGGCATGAAATAGACATTAAA
>JAFZWN010000008.1 GCA_017617295.1 Clostridiales bacterium
ATGTATATATGAGGACAGGGAACTCGGGTCTTATGTTGTGTTTGAGATAGTAAATGCCGATACGCTGTCTGCTTCGGACATCATCAACAATGCTGATCCGGCGTCTGCTTCGGACATCATCAGTTGAGTCAGGGAGGATAACTGATAACGATACGGGGCGGCTTCGGTGCTGCCCCGTTTAGATTTATTGAAATATTTTATTTCTAAGCGTAAAATCTTTTACGAAAAGGCATGGCGGTCTCATGATTAAACAGATCCGGAAAATGGGATAGGATCGATGGTTTTTCTAAAAGTGATCTGATGTGCCGCAGCAAGAGGATTCTTCTTTAGCAATGAGTTTATCGGACAGAATGTCGACAACGGCGAGTATGTCCGTAGGCTATACAGAACATATATGGGAAGAGAAGCAGACGAATGGGGCTACACGGTTTGGGTAGCCCGGCTAGACGAGGGAGTCAGCAGGGAAGCCTTTTTTGCGGGCTTTGACGAATCGCCTGAGTTCACGAGGATCTGCGCATCGTATGGAATAGCGAGGTAAATGCTATGAGAAGGATTAAGGCATTATCGTTTGTCCTGGCTTCGGCAGTGGCAATGTCCATGTTTACTTTCGAGCCCGAAAAGGTCGTTTTCGCGAACGAAGGCGATGTTGTCATCAATGAGACGAATTTTCCCGATCCCGTTTTCAGGGATTACGTTTCTTCTCATTTTGATACTGATAGCAATAAAGGAGTACTCAGCGAGACTGAACGTAATAATGCGAAAAGGATAAGTATAGCTTATACTGACCTTGAGAACATCGACGGGTTCAGTTATTTCCCTAACCTTTATTCCATTGATCTTAGGGGGAATAAGCTCGCGAGTCTTGATCTGAGCGGCGGCCTGTCTGATCTTCAGTGGCTTGATGTATCCTCTAATGAATTAGTATCTCTTGACGTGCGCAATTGCCCGCGGCTTGAAAGACTGGAATGCTACGGTAATCCTTTAGCCGGTAATATTTTGATCGATGATTCCGCTGAACTTCGAAGATTAAGTATCTCCAGAACCGAAATGACAGGCGAACTTGACGTGTCGGGATTTCCTTCATTAAAGGAACTGTATTGCAGCGATAATCATCTGACTTCGATCAATGTCAGCAATAACAGATATTTGGAAAATCTCATGTGCGACTATAATGATCTTACTGCTCTTAATGTCGACAATAATCCCAATCTTCAGGTGCTGACATGCAGACATAACAATATCTCTTCGATCGATGTAAGCGGTAAAGCCGATCTTGTCAGTGTCTGCGCAGGTCAGAACCCGGATCTCAGTTCGATCAATGTCAGTAATTGTCCGTCTCTTCTCTGCGTAAATTGTTATGGTGACACTAATATACGGTCACTCGATCTTACCGGTACGAGAAATCTTGTATATCTTATTATGCATAATTGCAAGATGCCCGGGACTCTTGATCTGGATGGAATGAGTTCTCTAAAGCAGGTCGATCTTTACAATAATGATCTGACCGGTCTTTCTGTAAACGGTTGTACTGATTTGGAATATCTTTACATCACCAACAATGATATTTCAAGCATTGATCTGAGTACAAATACTTCTCTTATCATGTTTGAATGTGACTGTAATGATCTGACAAGTCTTGATGTGAGTTCAAATACTTCACTTGTAGTATTGGCTTGCTTCGGCAATGCCTTAACGGAACTGGATGTCTCTTCCAATACCGCGCTTAATTATCTTAGGGTTTTTGGTACTGATATAGAGCAGATCGATATCAGGAACAATCCCAAATTGATCGATCTGTATCTCAACGGAACTGCTGCGAACTCCTCTTTGCCTGTTTATAAGTTGGATAATAAAGAGTTCAGCTATACGGTATATTCGAGTTATTGGACTCCGTTCGGCAGTGGCGGCTCGGTCTATCACGGATATGAGTTCGCTGTCGACCCGGATATGACAGTAATATATGATGACGAGTCGGCAGCCGCTGCTGCCGCGGCTTCTAATCCTACCGGTGATCCCACCGGTGCGCCTATAAATACAGGAACGCCGGTCAATACCGGTACTCCTGCCAATACCGGAACACCAAGTCCTTCCGGTTCGGGTAATGGAGCGTCCTCTACGCCTGTTACAACTGTAACTCCCATCCCTACGGAATCGGGCAGTTCTTCCTCATCAACTCCCGCTCCTTCGTCTTCGCCCCAGATTTTCGAGCCGGGAGTAGGCGGATTCGTGGACAGACTATATGTAATTGCACTTGACCGTACTTCCGATCCTGTCGGAAGGGCTGACTGGATTGCTGCCATTACTGAAAGAGGCACTACGGGCGCCGATGCGGCCAGGGGGTTCCTCTACAGTGACGAGTTCCTGAACAAGCAGGTCTCTAACGAAGACTTTGTAAGGATCCTATACCGTACTTTCTTTGACCGGGAGCCCGATATAGAAGGCTATAATGCTTGGGTCAACGTACTCAATAACGGAGAATCCAAGCAGCACGTAATCGAAGGATTCATCAACTCAACCGAGTGGGCTAATCTTTGCCTGCTGTACGGTATTGCTTCCGGCGGTACCGGTGTGCCGAATATCGAAGCCGATCCCAACCAGTCTACTATCGATTTCTGTACGAGACTATACACTACCTGCCTCGAAAGGAATGCTGATCAGGACGGCCTGATGGCTTGGGCAAGACAGCTTGCAAACAGGAGAGACTCAGGCAGCGGTGCTGCGAGAGGATTCTTCTTCAGCAGCGAGTTTATCGGACAGAACGTCGACAACGGCGAGTATGTCAGAAGACTTTACAGGACATTTATGGGAAGAGAAGCCGACGAAGAAGGGTATAATGCCTGGGTGGCTCAGCTTGATGAGGGAGTCAGCAGGGAAGTGGTATTTGCAGGTTTTGCCGAGTCGCCTGAATTCACGAGGATCTGCGCATCGTACGGGATCCTCAGGTGAGCTTTTTAAGAGAAATATCATCAGACGGGGCGGCTTTGGTGCTGTCCCGTTTTGTTTTATTGAAATATTTCATCTCTAAGCGTAAAATCTTTCCGAAAAGAAAAGTAAAGAGGAGACCTGTCACATGTGTGAATCTTATATATCGATACCAAAGGGATTTATGGCAAACGGCGTGAGTGCCGGGATGAAGTGCGATGACCGCGCGAACATTAATCCCGATGTGCCCAAGTTTAAATATCTTGACGTTGCTCTTGTGGCCTCCGAAGTACCCTGTAATGTCGCAGGCGTATATACTTCCAATCTCGTTAAGGGTCATTCTCTTCAGAGATCGATCGATGTGATCAATAAGGGCGGCAAGGTAAGAGGCATTATCGTTAACAGC
>JAFZWN010000040.1 GCA_017617295.1 Clostridiales bacterium
AGATAGCACATTACGACGCTGTCCCAGACGGCATAATCGTCTTCATCGAGGATGACGTTTCGACCTGCGATGATACAGGTAACGGTGGGCTTACCGAGAGCTGCTGCCTCGTCTATGGCCTCGCGGTTGCCTTCAAGCCCTCTCATTCCGGTAAGGAGGAGATCGGGCGTATCACCGTACCATTCAGCGTAGGAGTCTTCTCCGACACAGAGGAGAACGACATCAGCCTCTGATGCGTGCTCGGGATCCGTGATCACTTCGATACCGTAATCTTCTGCATATCTTTCGAAAGCCTCCAGGATCGTGGTGACTCCGGAGATATCCCTTCCCGGGCTCGATACCCATCCGATCGTCCATCCGCCGCACTGTGCCTGAGGGTTATCCGCCGCGGGACCTGTGATATATACCGATGTACCTTCGGCAAGGGGCAGTACGTCATTATCGTTCTTGACGAGCACGAGGCTCGCTTCGACCAGCTGTTCGGCCACTGCCCTGTATTCGGGGGAGCCTACATTTTCAGCCGTTGTCGGATCCTCGCAGAAAGGATCGTCAAAGATACCCGCATCCTTCTTAACCCTGATTATCCTCGTAACGGCATCGTCGATACGGTCCATTGTGATGTCGCCGTTATTTACGCCGTCGATGATAGCTACTCTGGCTTCGTCATACTGCTCGCTCAACATGAACATGTCGATACCGCAGTTGACCGCATTTATGACCTGCTCTTCGTAAGTCGCGGGAGAAGTGTTCTGGATGGCATCATAGTCACTTATGATAAAGCCTTCAAATCCCATCTCGTTCTTGAGCATCCATATATAGTCACCCTGCTCATGCATCTTCACTCCGTTCAATGAAGTATAGCTTACCATGATGGTCTGGACTCCGGCATCGATCTGAGCCTGATATACGGCAAGAAGATCATTGATCTCCTCGTTCGTCAGGTCACAGTCACCTCTGTCGATGTATCTGAACTCGCCGTTACTCGTCTCTCCGGTACCGAAGACAACATTTCCGTCACCGAAGAAGTGCTTGGCGCAGGCTATGACTCCGCCGTCGATAAGACCTCTGGTATAAGCCGTGGAAAGGTTAGTGATGATATCAAGGTCGGAGCTCATGCACTCGTATGTCCTACCCCATCTGGGGTCGTTGGACTGTGCCACGCAGGGATAGAGATTCCACATCATGTGGCACAATCTTGCTTCATCGGCCGTGATAAGACCCATCTGATACATGAGGTCCTCATCGTTTGCGGCTCCGAGGCCGATGTTGTGAGGGAAATAGACCGCATCGAAACAGTATCCTACTCCGTGGACATCATCCTGTCCGAGCATGTAAGGTATTCCGGTGTCCGACTCGATCGCCATCTGCTGATATCTGTCAAGCCTTTCACGCCAGCTGACCATATCAGAGCCATAGCCGCCGTAGATGCTGCCGTAGCAGTATTCACCCATCCGGTCGGCGTCCGTATCAAGATAATCGATTACCGGCTGTATCATCTGAGCCGCTTTCTGCTCGAGCGTGAGCCTTTCCACGATCTCCTCGGGAGTCAGCGTAGCATAATACTGATACAGGTACTCATAATCTTCTGCCGGATCGGATGTCGACTCCGTGCTTTCGACAGCAGCATCGGTCGAAGAAGTATCGGTAACCGCCTCGCTGCTCTCAGGTGTCACCTGACACGCTGCGCAAGACAACAGGAGCGATACCGCCAGTGTCATTGTCAGTGCTTTTTTCATATTGATCCCTCATTGATACATTTATCCGTATCTATATTTCGTAATCTTATCCTGTGACGCCGAAAGCCTCAGCGGCCAGATCATCCACGTAGCACGGCGCCACCAGATCATGATCAGTCGGTATGGTCGGCTCCAGACATATGACATATACCCTTCCGAATCCGGAAGTATCGATGATGCCGTTCATGGAATTGTACGACATGGTACCTCCACTGTGGCCTAAGTAGCCGTTGCCGGCATAAAGACCGCATCCGTATTCCCCGGGATTATCAAAATCCGTCATCAGTGCCAGGGACTCTTCGCTTACGAGCTTTCCGCCCATAAGAGCCCTGTCGAAAGCGACCAGGTCGGCAGTACACGAATGGATGTCGCCGCAGCCTCTGCAGAAGACCACGCAATCCATGAAGCCTTCATCTGTATAATTTTCGGCTTCTCTCCACTGTCTGTCGGTCAATACCGGAGCACACGTCAGATCCCTGTGCGTGCAGGATGAGGAATGTTCCATACCGCACGGCTTAAAGATATGATCATTTATATATTGCTGATAAGTTTCGCCCGTCAGTTGTTCGATGATCAGGCCCAGAAGATAGTAATTGGTGTTGCAGTATTGATACATCATTCCCGGAGGCACGATATGTCCGTATGAAAGTATCGCATCGACCGCCTCTTCATCTGTTATGTTGCCGTCGTGGTAATAAAACGAACAGTTTGCTTCACTATAGTCCCCGTACATAAAGCCGGTCTGATAATCAGCAAGACCCGAAGTCATGTGAAGAAGGTCTGAAACGGTGATATCTTCCGCATCCTCATATCCGGGCCAGAAACGGTCGAGCGTATCATCCATAGTGAGCTTTCCCTGTTCGATCAGCTGCATTATCGCCACTGCGGTAAACGTCTTTGTCATGGACCCGATCTCATATACCGTATAAGGATTTACCCGCAACTCCGAATCTATCTCGTAAGTGAGCATACCCGCCGCAAAGATAACTTCCTTATCGGTAGCGATCATAACGTTCATCGGAGTATCATAATCAAGACACAGCCTCTGTGCGCACTCGATAACTCCGGAATACTTTGGATCTTCGTTCACCCAGAAGTTCTCGCCGTCATATGTAAGACCCTTTGTCATGTCTTTTTTGCCGCATCCGGCAGATGCCAGAAGCATCGATACAGCAAGTAAAAGTGCCAGTACTTTTTTCATTTATGGCCCCCCCTGATCCTCATCACTGATGAATGAACATGATGATATAGACATGTCCGAAATTCTGACTGTCCAGGATCGTATTCGATGATATATACGTAAACGCGCCGCCCATATGATAAGCGCCCGAGCTCCCGGTATTACGCATGAGAGCGCATCCGTAGTTATCGATCCAATTCGTCATCTCCGCAAGTGATCCTTCGCTTACGAGCTGCCCTCCGAACAGCGCCCTGTCAAAGGCCAGAAGATCAGCCAGGCATGTATGTATCCCGCCGTCTCCCCGATCCGTATTAGGCATCATGGAGTGTCCGTTAGTATCGACCAGGCCCAGCTCATAAGGCTCCTCCCAATTCAGGATAACGCTCGTCTCGTCACCTGCGGCCATCGACGTATGTTCCATGCCGCAAACATCAAAGATGTACTCCTGCATGTAGTCACAAAAAGCCATCCCGCTAAGTTCCTCGACTATCATGGCAAGAAGCGTGTAATTCGTGTTGCTGTAAGACATCTGTGTGCCGGGCTCGAACAGAAGATCTGCATCATACATGTTATCCAGAAGGTCTTGATCGGAGAAACCGTCACTTGCAACAATACGGTAAAATTCTTCCATGTTCTCTTCATCATAATCTCTCCAGAAAAGATCGAACTCGTTCAGATAATCGGGGATACCTGATCTCATATGAAGAAGGTCGGATATGGTGATCTGCGAACCGGCTTCATATTCGGGGAAATACTGATCTATCGTATCATCCAGGGATATCAGTCCCTGCTCCATGAGCTGGAAGATCGCCGTAGCGGTAAAGAGCTTACTGCAGGACGCTATATCATATGTCGTATACTGGCATACGGGCGTGACACCGTCCGTCTGCAGAGCGTCCTCGCAGTACATGACGACGATATCGTCATCGGTTGCCACCAGATATACGCCGTATCTGTCATAACCGTATTTGTAGCTGTCTACGAGCGCTTCATATGCGGGATCGTCGTTAGTCCATACGCGTCCGCCTTCGACCTCGATATCAGCTATATCGTAGGGTCCTTCTTCTGCCTCACCGGCCGTCTCGGCTGCAGTAGTTTCCGTTGCCTCTTCAGTCGCCGTCATAGTGGTCCCGGCAGTGGCAGATGAAGTCGCAGGTCCGGTCCCGGCCGGAGCCGAACCGGAACAGCCAATGACACCAAATGCAATCGACGAGCAGATAAGTAATGCTGATACTTTTCGAAAATCTTTCACCTGAGGTATCCTCCTTATTCAAATAATGCTTCGTAATCTTCTATCGCGTCATCAGTGTAGTAGCAGATCACAATGAGACACATGAGATCGTCATTGATCTTGCGCGAATACATGTACAAATGCCCGATGTCACCGTAAATGTCGATGTTCAGTCCGCCCCTTATATACTCGCAGCTGCCGAGAGTCACCGTTTGTGAGTCGATCCGTTCCGTCCCGAATCCGTTCTCTTCATTGAGGACCGCATACAAAGTTATCGTGTCTTCGATCAGCTCCTCTGCGGTATAGTCGGGATCGTCAGTCACTCCGGAACCGGTATTGTAGAAATCGATCTCTATGGCTATCTCGTTAACGGCATCCCAGTATGACGCGTCTGTCGCAGATGCAGCCGCCCTGTCATAATCACGATCGCCGGCTATAGCCTCGCAGTCGGCGATCGCCTCGAGAAAATACCTGTTCTCCATTTCTATGTCACTGTCACTTAACGGATACACACCGTGAGGGATGGTAACATGTATATCCGCGAAGTCATTAATGTACAAGCCGTCTTCGTATGTTCCTCTAATGAAGCCCGTTCCTTCCAGAGCTCCGACGCTCGGATCTACCGGCTCGATATGCACCGAGTGTTCGAGCTTGATGATATAGATATGTCCGAATTCTTCCGATTCGATCATCCTGTTGTTCGAAGAACATGTTATGGAAGAACCACTGTGGGAGTAACCGTTCTGCTCCTTTACGAGCCCGCAGCAGTATCCGTTTTCCTGTGTCAGGAGGATACTCATAGACTCTTCGCTCAGAAGCTTTCCTCCGAAAAGCGCCCGGTCAAAAGCGAGCATGTCAGTAAGATTGGAATGGATCCCTCCGTCTCCCCTCGAGTTATTCGGACATACGGGATAACCGTTCTCATCGCAGAATCCGTATTCTGCCTGTTCGGTATAATCTTCAGGGACATATGTGAGATCGCCGACTGCCATCGAAGTCGTACTCTTCATGCCGCAGACATCAAAGATATTCTTCTTAACATAGTCGCAATAGCTCATCCCGCTAAGCTGCTCGATTATGAACGCCAGAAGGCGGTAATTGGTGTTGCTGTATGAATACGAGAAACCGGGTGTAAACTCCAGCGGTGCCTGATAAAGAGCGGTCAGGAACTCGTCATCGGTAACCCTGTCCATAAGGATGTCGCTGATCTTCTGATCTGCTGCCTCCGCACCGCTGATATTCCAGAAAGGATCGGGATTATTCAGATAATCAGGGATACCGGAGTTCATGTGAAGGAGATTACTGATCGTGATATCCGATCCTGTCTCATACTCAGGAAAATACATATCGAGAGTGTCGTTTATATCAAGCTGACCTTTCTCGGCAAGCTGGAGGATACAAACGGCAGTAAATGTCTTGCTCACTGAAGCGATATCGAATATCGTATCCTGCGATACCGGTGTGGCACCATCGCGCTCGAGCGCATCCTCGCAATAGAGATAGACGACATCCGTGTCCGTAGCGACGACAAAAGAACCGTAGCATTCCTTGTTGCCGTATGAATCGAGAAGACCGGCATATTCCTCTTCGGGATTAGACCATGATCTTTCACCCTCAGCGAGCCTGATCTTATCAAGGGTATATTTCGCCCCCTTATCACAGGCTGCCAGCGGCATCATCGTCGCGACAGTCAACAGTAATGCTAATGTTCTTTTCATCGATCCTTCTCCTTTTTTCCGTATGGTAAACCCGGCCGGAGACCTTTTCGAACGTCCCGGTCAGTATCTGATCTTTTAAATCCTTTCTTGTTAATCCACGAACCAGTTAAGCATAAAACAATCGTCTCCGGCCTGAGGCAGGATGTACACACCGGAATAGTGGTCCTCATCGATCCTTCCGGCAAATACATATGTTAAGTATGCGTAATCATTCTCGTCAACACTCAATAAGCGGTATAGAGTATACGGTTGGCCGGACAGCGGCCTTTCCTCTCTGGAAAGCACTATATACCTTTTGAATCCGAGTATATCTTTAATAAAACATGACAGATAATCGTCATCGGAGAAATACTCGGTATTGTCCGTAATTTCATTAATATCGCAATATCCGAAGAACACTACCTCTTCCATGGAATCCTCGTCTTCTCCGTAATAAAAGATATCATCGATATAAAGTCCGGTCCCATCCGCATCGGATCTTACGCTTCGAAGAAGCGGACCGCTGACTTCGTGATACCCCTCGGGGAATACTACCTTGAGTCCGGACAGTTCGCCATAATAATCCAGATCACTTATCCGTGCGGTCTTGGCATTCAATCCCAGAGAAGCCGCGACCAGAAGTACCACCATCGTGATGGCTATCGTAGTATTAACGGTACCCTTCTTATGATTAACGATATTCTTTACTCTTTTAGTGACCGCTGCCTTTCCGAAAGTGTTTTTTGCGAATCCCAGAGGCGTCACCAGATATCTCCTGTTATTGCTCCTTCTCGCAAAGGACACGATCGCCATCGTATATGCCGTCTTCAATTCGTAATCCATACCCGACACAGCTGCCTCGTCACAGCGCATCTCCAGATCCTGCTCAAAAAGAACATATCCCAGCCACACGACCGGATTGAACCAGTGAACACATACGACAGCCAGACCGATCATCTTACTTATCCAGTCGCCGTGTCTTATATGTGTCCTCTCATGCTTCAGGATACATTCCCTCTCGGTATTATCGAGAACTTCCGGCAGATATATCTTCGGGATAAGAAGCCCGAAAACAAACGGGGAAGTGACTTTATCGGACTCATAGATATCCTTTCCGATCATCCTGGCTCCGCGAAGCTTCCTCTTGAGCATTACGAAACGGACGGAATAGTAGACTGCTATCGCTCCTGCCCCGGACAGCCATACGCAGGAAACGGTCTTCTTATGATCCGGCCTGGTCTTAACGGACATCTCCTCCTGAGTTCTGTATCTCTTCATCTCGATGACAGACGAACTGTAGTCCACGGCTATGCCCGGACCGTCGGGTACCTGCCCGTGTGTCCCGGTAATATGTCTGATCTGAGCATTTGAAATTATAGTGCTTGCCTTTATCGGAACATAGTTATAGATACTGAGAACGGATTCGATATTAACCGGCAAAAGGAGCCTGATCGCAGCCACTGCCCACAGTATCATAATGAACTTCTTTGATCTCTTGCGCAGGAGGAACCGGGCAAGTACCGTAACAAGTATTACTATACTTCCCGTGATCGACATCTCGAGCATCTTAAAGAACAAAGCCGTCATTATCAGTCTTCTTTCATATGTTCTCTGATGAGCTTCATCAGAGCATCAGCATCTTCATCGCTTAAAGTCTTCTTATTCCCGAGGAAAGCCGCAACGAACTTCGGAAGCGATCCGGAGAAGCTCTCCTTGACTATCTGATTGCTCTCGGAGATGAGGACTTCTTTCTTCGGGATGAGAACACTTACGATCGTGTCCTCGTTCTTAACAAAACCCTTGGCGACCAGTTTACGGAGAACTGTGTATGTAGTCGATTTATTCCAGTTTAAAGTATCGCCCGCGATCTTCACGAGCCGGCCCGACTCGAGCGGCGCATGCTGCCAGATTATCTCCATAAGTCTCTTCTCTGCTTCAAACAAGATCAATTCTTCCATACAACGTAATTACCTCAAAACTTCTCGGTTTAACCAGTTAAACCTAATATGAGTTTAACGCGTTAAACCATTATTGTCAATAGGCTTTGACGTGGAATTTTTCAAGATGCTCTGACAATACCGGCTTACCCCCTTTTGATGATTTTTCCCGGAACTTTTACCCCCTTTAAAGTGTTTTTTCCGGAAAAATTACCCCCAAAAAAGATATTTAATTGAATCCTTTACCCCCAATAATCAAAAATGCGCTTTGAGGGTGGAAGTCCCGATGTCCCATACAAAAAAGTCCCTTTGCAGGGACTTTTCCGTTTCTTTTCGAAAGGCAGCCGCCGTCCATGATCCTGATGATCAGAATACGTGCGCGATCCTTACGTGCGAGCCGAAAGGCATGAGCGTCAGTCCGGCAAGCTTGATGAACTGGATACCGAACGGTATTCCGATGACCGTGAGGCAGAGAATGCCGCCGATTATGAGTTCTGTGAGAGCCGTCTCCCAGCCCACAAGGATTATCCACAGGATGTTTCCGAACAGCGATGTGAATCCGGGTACTACAAAAAGTTCTTTACCGAACGGCATGGCTACCAGGTTCGCGAGCTTGAAACACTGGATACCGAACGGAATGCCTACGATCGTTAAGCATAGAAGCACTCCCAGTACCGCATACTCCAGCCAGCAGATAAAGCCGCCGCAAATGAACCACAAAAGATTTAATAAGATCCTCATTGTCATATCCTCCCTTTCCAATAACGATGCCTCATGCGGGCATCCCGATGATCCCTTATCTACGACTACATTATACAGACATTCCTGCCTAAAAATCATTAACAAATTATTAAATCGTATTTTCAAAAGAAGCTGCCGATCGCAGCAGGCTAACAACTCATTATACAGATCCGTCAGGCTCGTCGACCGGTTATCCTCATTCCCGCAAATTACGTGAAGAGCCCGATTATTCAAGAAACTGCATTCCCGATCAAAGGCGACAGGGATACTTACCCCACACTCGCAAAAATGATATAATCTTATCTATCAATGGATAAGAGGGACTGAATATGGCTTTGTGGAATAATGATCCTTTTGGAAATAACGGATCTGCTCCTTTCGGGCAGGCTCAAATGGGCGGCGGCGAAGTGCTCAGCGCCGATTCCGTTAAGTGTCCGTCATGCGCGTCGAATATCTTCTATGAGCCGCAGCTCGATTCGATGATCTGCAGGAAGTGCGGCAATGTCTATGCCCCCATCACGCTTGAGCCCAGAGGATCTCTGGGCATCAAAGAAGAGCACGATTACATGGGCGATTCAGACATGACCGAGGACGATAAGAAACGTCACGAGATCGTGTGTAACAGCTGCGGAGCAACGCTCGTTACGGATGAGCACACGATGTCAACGATGTGTCCTTTCTGCGGTTCCCCCGCGCTCATCAGCAGAAGGATGACCAGAGAGTTCAAGCCCGATTACATCATTCCGTTCAAGATCGACAAAGAGAATGCTCAGAGCATCATGAAAAAATGGATCTCTGAAAAGAAATATACACCCTTGGGATTCCGTTCCAAAAGCCGCCTGACATCTCTGACGGCGCTTTATGTTCCGTTCTGGCTTTTGGACTGTGCAGTCAATTCCGATCTGTCCGGCACCGGCACAAAAGACAGCCTGGTGGCATACGAAGTCCATTCGAAGCTGACCTATTATGTCAAAGGCTTACCTTTCAATGCTTCCATAAAGATCGCTAACAAGCTGATGGAAGCGGCGGAGCCGTACGATTACAGCGAGATGATCAGATTCGAGAGCAGATATCTGCAGGGATTCTACGCGAATAAATACGATCAGCTTCCGACTGAGATGACAGAACGGATAATAAAGAGGATCGACAGGTTCTCCGCTTCAAACGGTGAGTTCATTGCCAAAAAATACACTTCTTTTGACCTCCGCGAAGACAAGTGCCTGTCATGGCTCAGCGAGATAAGCGTCAAGTACTGCCTTCTCCCCGTCTGGTTCATGACCGTGGAATTCGGCGGAAGAGATTATCAGTTTGCCGTAAACGGGCAGACCGGCGAAGCATGCGGTCAGTTACCATCTTCAAATGCCGGCGAGATCCGTGACAGCATCATAGGTCCGTATCCCGGCAAATGGAAGAGCATCGCCGGCAAGGCTCTTATGGTCATACCTGTAATACTTATGATCCTCCTTCTGATACCTTCGGTATCAACATTAAAGACCAACCTCATAATCGCCCTGTCGGCAGCTGAGATAATCATCGCTCTGATATTGATCGTGATGTTTATCCTTAAACTGGTACTGAAGCACCATTACGGCGGAGAGATCAAGTCCTCATACGAGCTCACGGATTACGATAAGGATCCGGGACTGGACTGCTATTATGATTCCACGCGCCAGCCCGATGTCGAGATCAAAGAAGTCATGATCCCCAATGCCGTAACAGTCAGAAACGGTAACGGAAGAGTAATCGGCGAGAACAGTGTGGATCTTTAAGTCCAAAAGGTTCAGTCGAAAGCGTTATAAAAGATACTCTCTTCTCCGGCTGTCTTCCGGCAGCAAAGGATATTGCCCTGGATAACGGGGAACGCTTTGTCCGAATAACCGATCTTATGATCTGACAGGACAGTCCTCATCGCCGTCAGGAACGCACCGTGGGATACCAGCATTATGCGTGCGTCTTCCGAAGATCTATATCTGTTCAATACTTTTTCGGCCCGGGCAACAAGCTCCGGGACTGTCTCCATTTTATATCCGGGATCGTTAAGATCGAGTTTTGGCGACCAGACCTCCCCTTCGAGCAGCCCGCAGTCCCTCTCGATGAGATCAGTATCGACTATGATCTCTTCTGTAAAGCCCGTCTTTTCGGCTATGATCGAGGCAGTCTCCCGCGCCCTTACCAAGGGACTGACGATCATCTTATCGAAAATGATCTTTTCAGTAACGATCCGGTCCGCCAGTCCGTTGATCTGTCTGATACCGGTCTCGTTCATGGGAATATCCCTGTGCCCCTGGAATCTTTTCTCATTATTCCAATCAGTCTGTCCGTGTCTTACAAGATAAAATATCATAATTCACTCTAATTCCCGAAGGGAACTCTCCCATGCTTCATATGCCGCCTCCCATGTATTTACCGTGAAAGGCCTCACGGGATCCCCGATCCCGTCTGCGTATCTGTCTGCAAACTGAAGAAAGAATGTTAAGTGTTCCCTCGCTGTAAGAAGTTCATGAATGATCACCTTGCTCCATACATTTGCTTCCTTATACTGCATCGTCTTCATCAATTCTTCGGCATATGCCTTCTTATCAAACGGGATCCTTACTTCCTCAAGCGATATCTCCCCGTCAGAAGCGATCGTCAGAACGGAATACGGGATGCTGTCCCTGATCCCGTCGAGCGGCAATCCACAGGAGCCGGGATTGATCAGCCATATATTCCTCCCGTTAACCTTATAACTCCACTGCACATGGCTGTGCCCGAAGATATAAACGCCATCCTCGAGATCATTGACCCTCTCTGCGAATAACGGATCATTATCCAGGATCTCCTTTATGTCACTGCCCAGCCGTTCCTTCGTCACTTCGGAGCCGTTGTACCGTTCGGCCAGGATAGCGGGGCCGAAGCGGCCAAACTCATACTCTCCGATAAATGCGTCAGAAGAATGAGCCATGCTGATCTTTACGCCGTTGATCCCGCACTGATCTGTCACCGGCAGACCCAAAACATAAGACAGATGCTCAGGGGCTATATTTCTGTAGCACCAGTACGATATCTGCATCTGACCGTCCGTCCACTTGCTCTGATCCTTCCCGATGAGATCCTCCAGATACCGCTCTTCATTCCCGCGGATGATAAGTTTATCCGGGAGATCCAGAAGGACCTGTATGCACTCATCCGGCCATGCGCCGCTTAACGCATAATCTCCCGCGATGATAAAGTTCCCGATCCCGCGGCGATCAGCATCGGCGAGCACTTTTTTAAGTGCAGGGCAGTTCCCGTGCACGTCTGACAATACAGCATATCTCATTACTGAAGAAGTATCCTTTTTCCAGGATGCATCTGGCATATCATAACTTCCTTCCCCGTACAGGCCGGGCATCATTAACTATTCTGTATCTTAACATACACAGTAATGATACCATCTCCTGCTTCTCGGGGCACCCGGTTATTTAAAAGATTCAAAGAGCGGGGGATGCTTCAGCTTTTTTCGGATTACGTAAAAGCGCATAAAAGGCTACCAGGGCAACAGATAAGACGACAGCCGTAACGGCACTGGCTTCTATCCCGTAGACTCCTCCGTTCATGATATTACTGCCCACGGAACGCATATCAAAAACTGCTGCCGTCATCGTATCATTGCCGCTCAGATTCAGTCCGAGAATGTTAAAAAGAATGAAATTCCAGATCGAATGAAGTCCGCAAGCCGCCCAGATGCTTCCCATACGGAGGGTAACGAGCGAGAAGATAAGCGATATCAGGATCAGGTCGATCACCGCGAAGATCAAGATCCCCGTACCGGCTTCAGACATACTCGAAAGATGAGGGATAATGAACAGTATCGTGCTTATGCCGACAGCTGCCGGAGCCGGAACCTTATCTTTAAGAAGCTGAAGGACGATACCTCTGCAGAGCACTTCTTCCATTGCTCCCTGGAAAACGAATCCGAAGAGCATCAGAAGGATATAACCGGAATTGATATTGCTGAATATGCCGTTACAGGTCAGCGCGCCGGTGAGCATGACTGCCCCTGCCGATATGGCTACCAGAACAGCTCCTGCCGCCGCTCCGACAAAGTATGTTCCTGCCTTCTTGGTAAACCCCAGCTGCCCGGGGGTCTTCTTCTGGAAGATCTTCCAGTAAAGGATCATCAGCCCGATCATGATACTATAGCCGTAATACATTATCAGGAGCATTGTATCGGGATCGAACATCTCACCCTGCAAAGGGTTCTTGCCTGAGGCAAAAAGCACGCCCATCACAACTCCTTCACCGATAAGTTCCGTTCCGAGTTTTACAAAGAAGAATATCAGGATGACTTTGATGATATAGAGTATGGCAGGCATATCGGTCCTATTGTTCAAGGGACTTATGTTCTTAATAAACCGTTTTACTTTGTTCATTGTTTTTCTCCTTTAGGGCGTATCAATACAGCAGTCCGGGGATTTACCGGGCTTTTTTACTCAATGATCCTTTTACCGGATCAGATCAGGCAGGGAAACCGTTAATGATGAAATATATGATCATCGATATCAGATCGATGGCGATAAATGCGCCCAAAACGATCAGCACCCATTTAAAGATGCTCTTGGCGCGCGTGCTGTTCTTCTCGTTAAGGATCTTCCGGTCGACCACATCTGCCATTGTCAGATGGTCATTCGTCTCGACAGGTTCTATACCCTTAAGAAGATAATCTGTAGTCACATCAAAGATATCGCTAAGGATGATCACCTTATCAAGGTCGGGTACAGACTGTTCGCTCTCCCACTTTGAGACAGCCTGACGGGATACACCGGCAGCGTCTGCCAGTTCTTCCTGAGACATACCCTTTGACTTTCTTAAGGTCTGGATTCTATCGGCAATCGTCATTCGTATCACCTCCAAGGTTTGATGCCCAAATGCTATCAGAAAGCCGCTTTACAGAACCACCAACTGCACCTTGAACTCTGTCAACCTGCGGTTGCATTACTGTATTTTCAGGCATTTCGGGCTCAGGAACCTTTCTTCCTTTATCCTTTTGCTTCCAAAGCAAACTGCCCCGGTAAGATACCGGGACAGCTATATTATATCATTCGCCTTCCGGGAAGATCAGATGGTCTTCGGTTCAGAAATTGCTTCCGTCCTAATCTTATTCTTCCGAAGGATCCAGACTGTAACGATGATGTACAAGGGAAAGAATACGAACTTACCAAATGAGTATTGACCGATCGAATCCGCTTCCGACACACCGCTTAAGGCTCCGCTCATAATGAAAGTACCTGCATCCACTAACGCATGAAGGATTATCGTTACCCAGATGTTTCTGTTTGCTCTGTAATATACCGCTCCGAAAAGGACCCCCATGATAATAACGGATATAACCTGAATAGTGACCGCTTTGAAGCTTACACCTGCGATCAGGTTCAGGTAATGGGCAAGACCAAAGACCACAGCGGAACACAATATCCCCTTTAAAACATTCTTATAGGAGTCACAGCCGAAAAAGTCATGAAAGGCTTCCTGTAAGATCCCTCTAAAAAGGACTTCTTCCATTATTCCTACAAACAGCATATTTATAGAAAAGAGGACTATATCAACAGCCGGGAGTGTAACCGGTTTACCGTTGAATATAAACTGAAAGAAACAAAGTCCCGACATAACAAGGAAGAAGACCCCGGATGCCATTCCCTCTTTGAAACCGTCGGTCCGAAGCTTCAGCACTTCTCCTTTTTTAAGGATAAAAAGCGCCGCTATCGCAAGCAGACCGCCGATGACTTCCACGAGACATGATTTGGCCGTCATATCCAAAGGCAAGTGCCTTACTCCGAGCGGGACCGCGAAAAGGGTAAGTCCGAAAACGATCATTACTGCCAATACCGATAAGATGAGATTTCTTTTTTTCATTTTTACTACCTGACCTTTGCTGAGTTTATTTGTTCTGCAGATGGTCATAAAGTAGCAAAGATCCGGCATCAGTTACACGACACAAAATGACTGTCAGGGCCTTTTCTCCTTCCGGACAAGCTTGTCCTGTCATGTCAGAGCCCCTTGTTTTAGGCGTTTTCCCGCAATTGTGGTAAAATGTCTCCGACATCCGATCGGGAGGCTGAACATGGACACTATCAAGATAGGAAACTTTCTCCGGGAATTCCGAAAAGAGAAAAACCTGACTCAGGAACAGCTCGCGGAGGTGTTCAATGTCTCTGCCCGAACGGTCTCCAGATGGGAGACCGGGAGCAATATGCCTGATATCAGTATCCTTGTCGAGATAGCAGATTACTATGGGCTGGATATCAGGGAGATCTTAAACGGCGAAAGAAGTAATGGCCTCCCCTCTGACAGCTCCTCCGTCAAGGATGTTGCCGAATATGCCGACAGGGATAAGGAAAGACTCGCCGCCAAAACAAGACTTTACTCGATAGCGGGCATCATAGGCATTATCACATATCTTTGCCTCAGAGCTTTCGGCGATACTGACAATATGATCATCAACATAATAGCTTCATTAGCCCTCATTTCGGTCTATGCCGCCTTAGCCTCAAGCCTGATCTATACGTCAAACCGGCTTCAGACGCTTCAACGCAAGCTTAAGATGAAGATCAGGAAGAATCTGGTATTCATTATAGTTACTCTGATCATCGGGTTTATCCTGCTGGTCCTTCTCTTACCGATGTTTCTGATCGGTCTCATCTGATACCGTTATATGTTCCGGCTTTCTGAAAGCGGCAGCGTCATCAAAGTAAAAGCCATGTCGATATATTGTAAAACAATAAAATGTAATTGAAAAACGATAATTTCAGTGATATCATAAGTTCAACATCGGAATAAGACTTTTGGGGAAAGGGAATAATCATGGTATTCGGTATCATTGTAACTGCAGTTGCCGCACCTATCGTGATCGCATTAACAGTCATAGCTGTCTTTCGGGCATCGAAGACCGGTCCGGGAGGAAAGAAGATCATGAAGATGATCCTGATCTCATTGTTATGCATGTTCTCTATTGTGGCAGTTTACGAAGGAATACAGCTCATCCGTGCGAACAAGGTCATAGGAATATACCGCGGGACTGAATATGATATCATCGAGATCGAAGGCAAGATGTATACGATCGATTACGATAACCCTTACAGTTCATCAGACAGGGGCCAAAGACTCGGCAAGGTCGTTCTAAGCAACCCGGAATCAAGGCCTCATTATGATCCCATGTATATCTGGAGCGTTGAAGGGACTGACGAATACATATATGCGGTATGCGGCTATGACGGCGCTTTTTACAGAAGAGCTGAATAAGATCCTTTACAGTTTTCTTGCCTTTATACAGAACGAGATAGGAAGCATCTTTGCTTTCCGGGTCTTGGGATCCGGGTCATTCTCTGACTCGAGAGAAGCTTTGTCGCTGTCTTCTACGAGCTTTTCTATAACAAATCCTGCTTTGGCAAGAGCATTTATATATGTCGAGATCTTTCGGTTGCACAAGATTATCTCGCTGTCATCCACAGGCATCTTGAAGTAACTCTCATCATAATAGCTCTTTGTCATAACAAGCTTCCCGTTGTCAAAAACATCCCGGCGGTCATCACACGACCAGGCTATGCAGTAATTTAATGTGTGATGCCAGCTGAATATAAAGATGCCGTCCTTTTTCAGGTAAGAAGCTATCTTATCAAATGTTCCCTGAAGATCAGTCGTCCAGCCGATCCCGTATATGGAATAAACATAATCAAAATACTCTTTGGGGACACCCGGATCATCTTCCATCTTTGCACAGATAAGTTTGGCCGAACACCCGTTCTCAGCAAGGAGCCAGGAAGCGTTAGCCAGCTGCTTCTCAGACAGATCTATCCCCCACAATTCTCCTGCGCCCTTTTTGGCATTGTATAACAACGAATGACCGCTTCCGCAGCATATCTCGAGCATCCGCTTTCCGCTGACATCTCCAAACAGATGCAGTTCATCTTCTGTAGGAAAACGTACACCATATATCGGCAGAGCCGTGGTTCCGAACCACAGATCCGCGTGCTCATTCCAATAGTTTTTATTGATCTCTATTATTTCTTCTTCATGCATAAGACTGTACCTCTATCTCCTTATATCACATTCCCGAGAGCCTTAACCTCCCCATCCTACGAACGCACCCACGGATATGTAAGTGATGAGAAAGAAAAATGCACACACGACAGCGGAAACAAACAACCTCAGGACCAACCGCAATGTCTTGTGTTTCACAGGCAATGGTCTTGCTAACATAAAGACCGGAAAGCCGACGGCAAAAAACCAGGCATTAACGATCAAAACATCACTGATGATATCGATCGTTTTCCAGAATCCCGGCGGCTGACCGTTATAATGGTGCCCGTGAATACTGCTGTTACAAATGTCAATGATCCAACAAATCAGAAAGACAACAGCACAACCGGCCGGTACGATCACCCTTGCAATACTCAAGACACTATGCTTCATACTTTTCGTTTCATTCATATATTCTGTATTTTTTCTTTCAAGCACAAACTGACGGTCACTTCATCATCTTCAGGTCAACTAATACCCAGTCATCAGTGATCAATTCGTATTCCTTACCGCAGCCGGGGCAGAATTTGTTCTTTACGGGATTGAAGCTCTTAGCACAGGAAGGGCAGTCGATCCTGTGTATCGAAAAGCTCAGGTCAACAGGTATGTCAGTCCTTCTTTGGAAAGTCGCACTGATAACAGGCTGTGTGAAGCTTACCTTATCATCTTTGACAGAGAGAACATCAAAATACGATCTGGTCTCTACGGTAACGATCCCGTTTTCTTCGCTTAAGCCCTTAATACCGAAAGTCCCGGCATAATTCAGATCGATGATATCCTTAAATCCTTCCGGAAGCGGTTCACCTTTGTAGCAAAGAAGTTCGGTCTCGTCCCCGGAATATACGGCCGTCTTGATCAAAGAGATCGCCTTATTCTTAAAATACTCAAAAGAAAACTCCGGGGTGATCTTCTTCATTCTGTGTTCGAAACGGGTTCTGGATTCGGCAGTACCCATTCTGTTAAGGTCAACGATCGCCCTGGCGATCTTGAACAACAGGTGCATAAACAGAAATAAGAATATTCCGTACACAGATCCTAAGACAATGACAAACAGAGGACCGTATTGGGTAATACTTTTCATTAATTCCGCGAACATCGGATCAGACCTGAAAAATGGTTCACATGCGAAAATGGCAATTATACAGATAAGAGCGCAGACTGGCCAGCCGGTCAATAACTGCTTTTTGGTTATCTGAAGCTGATCAAAGAAATAGAAGCTCGTGATCTTCGGAAAAAGATCGTCCATCTTATACTGTGTTCCGCAGTAAGGACATCCGTTTTGAAGATCTGCTATCGTGCTGACGGCACCACAGTTCGGGCAGGTATAACTCTCGTTGTCAGGATGAGAGCCTGAGATGATATCCGTGACAGTCCCGTAAAAGACGCGTCTCAGATTATCTTTATAAAGCACCGCGTTATTCTTTCTCACTCTTCTTTTTACACCGAGGACAGCAAATCCTACGGTGCTTTTATAATGCCCGTCATTCCAGTCTTCGACGTCAAAGAAAGTGTTCCCCAGCGGTGAATCATTGGTCCTTTTATATACTTCATAATCAAGCTCGATATTCTTTTCCTTTATTCGTCTGTTCTGCAGATCAAGCGTATAAGTAACATCATTATCCGCAAAAGGAACGGGTACTCCTTTGCCAATGGCATCACCCAGAGAAGAAGAGAATCTGATAAGTTTTTTGTCATATGAAGCTTCTATCGGTATAGCCTGAAAGTAATTCTTTCCCATTTTTCTCCTCCCGATCATCAATCTGTGTTCGGCTGATCTAAGCTGCCATAAAGCAGAAGATCCGCGACTAGCCGCACCACGACTTAAGCAGATATTCGTCGATAACGGCTATCGGTTCCTTGTCCTTAACATCGCTATAGAAGGCCAGTTTCTCAACTTCCTCCCTGTCAGTCCTGTATACCTCGATATCCTTCACTGCTTGGGCAGGAAGCGATATTCCGTACAATCCGCCGAATTCACAGTGCCACCCGGGATTGAAATATCCGGGGGCAAGCTTAAATGACATTATTCCTAAGAAAGAGAACTCACATCCTTTTATTCCAAGCTCTTCTTCACACTCCCTGTTAATGCATTCGCGAATAGATTCACCCTCTTCCCTGCATCCGCCGAAGATCTCCCATTCCTGTCTGTATTTATTCCACCCGAGAAGATAATCGTCGCCGGCCTTCACCACTGCGAGGCAATGCGTTATCGGAGAATACACGTTATCAGCCTGAGACTCATCAACCTTAAAAAGGTCCAACAATTCATTTCCTTTTACATCCTTGATCAACATATCCTGTCCCTTAGTTCATTTTGTAGAGATATTATCGTCTAACGCCTTGATCATTCGGAGGTTACGATCATCTATACTTTTACATGCAGGACTGTACCTTTTGAAATCCCGTATTCAGAGCCATTTTCAAGGACCAGAGCAACTGTAGTATCCGTCGCAGACTTTACTTTGGTCCTGAATATATTTAACTCCTTAACTAATATCGAATTCAAATATATTTCATTATCACCTTCGATATAGACACTATCACCTTCCCTGACAGTTCCATTGATCTTACCTACTACGACCAGATCCTTAGGATCATTAAATCTGAAAGTATCATCTACTATATATGTGCCTCCGGACGAAGGCTGATCAGGCACATTATTCTCTTCCTTACCAAACAGTTTTCCAAATAATCCCATTTTTCATGTCCTCGATTCGATAGTTTATCCATTTAGTCAGATTAAAAAGCACTAACTATCTAAGGATTTCCTCAGTTAGAATTATTATATCATTTTGGTAAATAAAACTTGAATCTTTTCACTCCATCTTAAGCGCAAAGACAATTGGAAGTCCATAGTTGACAGTACTGTAAAATCCCTTTGAAACATTAGATTACAGTACCGAGTACAGTACATTCAGGCATTTATACTGCAAAACGCATCTGAAACAGCAGAAACATCAGAATACATACCAACGTAATATATTAAGCCGCATTTAATTAGGATCTGTTCTATGATATTCGCTCTTTAAAATCGAAAAGATCATAAGGTCATGGTACTGCCCGTTTTTATACAGGCTTTCCCTCAGCAAGCCTTCCTGTACAAACCCGAGTTTCTTAAGCACCTTAACAGAACCGGCGTTATCTTTCATAACCTTTGCAACTATTCGATTTAATCCATAATCCTCAAAACCGAATCTTAGCATTTCATCCAAGGCTTCTGTCATGATCCCTTGTCCCCAGGATCCGCTTTTTAAGCAGTAACTGATCTCTGCACAGGAGTTACTGTTATCAATATCAAAATAGCCGCAATGTCCGATTATGGAATTATCCTGTCTTGGGGCGATCCCCCATCTGATCCGTTGTTTCTCTTCAAAAAATCTCTGCATTCCAAAGATCATCCTTTGAATAACAGCTATATCGTTAACAGCATTATGGGTCAAGTATCTGCAGGTGGCTTCATCAGATAAGACTTCGAACAGACATCTGTCGTCTTCCTGAGTCATCTGTCTCAATAAAAGACGTTGGGTGTTAAGGACGGGAAATGATTCAAATATCTGTTCGTTCATTTAATAATCCTCCGTTTTCTATTCTTGCACATTCCTGTAGTACTGTGACATATATAAAAGCTGCCATATCAGATCCCATTCTTTGAGATCTTTCATAGCCTCGTTCATTTGATTATTATCCATCATACTCTTCGTCTGTCATACATCTTTCTCGGATTTGAAAATGTGAGGCCCCGTTAGAATGGATTATAATTTTGCATACGAGTTAAAAAATTACCAATAGCGGCAATAAAATATATGATCTCAGCGATGGAAAGGATTAATCCGACAGTGCCGGGTATTATGCCTTTCATGTTCTTCCTTATCGAGACAACTACTCCCGCAATTGAAAGGATAAGTGCTATAAACGGACTTATCGCCATTATAAACGAAAGCACATCCTCAAATCCGGCTAGTCCTTTATCCGCCAAAATCGCGAATAAAAGAAACAGGCACGGTGCAGCGACCGCGAAGATCAGTCCGGCGATGGCAAGCTTACTTGTGTTTCTGTAGTCTTTACTCATACTATCCCCCTTGTTGTGTTTGGTTTTTTCCGACTAAGGTCACCCTTATACAGTAATTATATCATCCCATCAATAAACCTTGTTATCCTTTACCGAATATTGACTTACTGAAAAATACACTTTGGAGGCAGCTATTTAGTGGAATAAATAATTGAAAGCCCATTACGGGCTTTCAAATGTTTTCCAGTTATAATGGATAAATACTTTTCGAGGCTTCTTCCGCACAAGCGAAGCGCGGAGGACTTGAGCTGAGAAAAAGACTTTTCGGTCACTCCCACTCAATCGTTCCTGTAGCATTCTTTATTCTTTCTTGGCGATGCCTTTATTCGACGTGCTTCTGGCCGGACTTTGCATATTCCGGGTCGTGAGAGCTGTACGTACCCGTGACACATGATGTGTTGCAGAGAATGAAGAAAAAGCACGTAATAGTTGGTGGAACTGACACGTAACGTGTGGAATAATGGTCTTACCAGATGGCCGATGGAATAATACTTGATCAGAGGTAAGACCATGAGTTTAGGAACGAATATCAGTTATCTACGGAAACAGAAGACGATGACGCAGGAGCAGTTTGCTGACCTTTTGAAGGTGACGCGGCAGACGGTCTCGCGCTGGGAAACAGACGAGGTCGTGCCGGAACTCGACCGCCTTGTTGAGATTTGTGATATCTTCTCATGCAAGATGGATGAGCTCGTAAGAGAAGATCTGTCCGCAAAGGAAAATATCTATTCGGAAGTGACGAAGCGCAAGCTCCCCGCGTTCCGTGTGGCGAGATATGTGATGATCTCCCCAAACCCTGAGGAGGATGTTATTACGCATATGCAGAATTGGGGAAAGACGAGCGGCCTTCTGGCTACCGATCCGGAGGCGAAACTGATCGGATGGGATTTCCCGTTCGTTTCTCAGGAACAGCAGATGCGCTTTAATCTGCACGGTTATGTGGCGGCATATGTGCTTCCGGAAGGTTTTGAAACGAACTGTCCGGGGGTGGAATACGC
>JAFZWN010000041.1 GCA_017617295.1 Clostridiales bacterium
ATGCAAATGCATGTGTAGGTAAGGCCGGATATGAAGATGCCGCATCCGTGGCTTCTTCCGTGGCGGATAAGCTCGGCTGTTCTCCTGATGAGATCCTGACGGCCTCAACAGGCGTTATCGGGTCCCGCCTTCCCGTTGATAAGATCACATCTGTGGTTCCTTCTCTTGTTGAGGGTCTTACATCCGAGGCCGAGAGTTCCCATAATGCGGAATACGCGATGATGACTACCGATACGGTCCCCAAGGAAGTCAGCGCTGTGCTTACTTTGAAGGACGGACGTGAGGTGAGACTTGCCGGTATGGCAAAGGGTTCGGGCATGATACATCCCAATCTCGCCACCATGATCGGAATCTTTACTACCGATGCCGATATCGAAAGTGAGCTTTTAGGGAAAGCACTTAAGAAGGCGGTTGCTCATTCATTTAACCGTGTAAGCGTTGACGGTGATACCTCCGTCTGCGATATGGTCGTAGTTATGGCCAACGGTATGAGCGGCGCCTCTATCGAGGACGGATCCGAAGATTATGAGATATTCGAAGAGGCTCTCGAAGGCCTGTCCCTTGATATAGCCCGTATGCTCGCAAGCGACGGCGAGGGTGCTACCAAGTTCGTTGAGATTGAAGTAAAAGGCGCGGCATCTGCTGATGATGCCAAGCTCATCGTCACATCCGTAGCGAGATCTCCTCTTTGTAAGACGGCTTTCTTCGGAATGGACGCCAATTTCGGACGAGTTATAACGGCAGTCGGTTACTCCGGAGCATCTTTTGATCCTCTGAAGGTCGATCTGTATCTTGACGGAATGCAGCTTTATAAGGACGGATGCGCTCTGGAGTTTGATGAGGAAGAAGCCGACAGGCTCTTACATGAGCATGATCTGCATATCGACATCGTCCTTCACGAGGGCGACTTCAGTGACAGGATGTTTACCTGTGATTTCTCTTATGACTACGTGGAGATCAACGGCAGTTACAGGACATAAGGCAAGAGTTAAGCGAAAAGCATAGCGAACACGGAATGCCGGATCATTGCTTAGGCTACAGCTATTTACCCCTGGCCTTGTATTTATGCTCGCGTCCCTTCTCGTCGCGGTAGTATAACCAGGGATGCTCGTAGATCTCCAGTCGGCCGAATTTAAGGAAATATATAGGCGCCGTTGGCACGGTGATACACAGGATCGCGCAGAAGAGACCTCCAACAGCAGTTCCGGGATTACAGATAACGATAAGCAGCGGAAGACCGATAGCCAGAAGCATGAGAAAGACCATAAACGCGATACGCCCGGGCGCGGAGTATTTGACGCGCACAGCGCGGAGAACATCCTTTATCTTTGCAACAATGATCGGACGGGGCACGCCTGTAGGAAGGGGAGACTTAGTCTGCATGAGACTGCCTTCATTCCTGACATAAGGGCCTCCCGACGACGTGTAGATCCTTCGGCGAAGCCGCCATCTCGGCGAACTGTAATCCGAATATAGTGCGAAAGACGTTATAAGGAATATAAAGGATATCATTCCTCCGTAGATGAGTGCTTCTTCGAATGTACCGCCCAGCAGACCTGTGACCAGGATGCAGACACCGAAGGTAAGGGCTGTGAGCGCGATCGGCTTGATCCACCAAGGGAGCAGGAATCTGTCGCGGCGTTCCCTTACCGCCACTTTGCCGGTCTGGCCGTTGACCGCCGCTATAACGTTATTGACCTGGATATAGTAGACGGGCAGAAGGACAGACATGTGCATCATGTTCTGCGTGACGACATCGACCTTGAATGCTTTTGTCTCCATAGTCTTGACCAGCTGCTCTTCGTAGTCATATGCGATCTCATCGGCTATGCGCTTTTCGATATCTTCCTCATTTATATCCCTGATCTTTACAGTGCTTCCGGCAAGGAATGAGAAGTCCATCTCGCGTACGCCTCTAAGGTCGTAAGGCTCCATTCCGTTTAGAAGCAGATTGTCCAGACCTTCTGAAGCATTGACGAAAATGCCGTCGACAAAGCCCCGAAGTCCCAATAGTCTTCTGGTGTTGTTACGACTGACGGTCCCCGACACGGGGCCGCGCGCAAGTTCGTAGGGTAGATAGACGCCTTTTATCTTGGAAGTGTGTTCCTTCAAGATCTTTGCTTCCGGCCGCTTGCGGTTACTGTCGCACCAGGAGCTCAGGATCTGCGAAGCTTCTTCGGCCGTGATATAGAAGGGGATCAGGAGCTCGGGGAAGTCCTTCGTGCCCGTATAGCTCCCGCGGACAAGAGACTTGCCGCAGAAGGTGCATTCGGTCATGGCTTCGTTCTCGGGAAAGATGACTTGTGCGCCGCAGTTGTTGCACGTGCCTGTGCTCATGGCAAATGAAGGCTGCGTATTATCCTTTTTCTGTCGTGCAAATGCCCGAAAGCCTTTCTTCTCGGTGACTGCGGCCGCTGTTGAAGTGGCTGTACCGCAGAACTTGCAGTTATAGACCTGTTGCAGGATATCGAACTGAACGGCGGCGCCGCATGAAGCGCAGTGCACATCAAAGATCTTATTTTCGGGCATGATAAAGGATCCCCCTGTGATGTTTTCTTGATTATATAGTTTTTGGTGGAATAAAGTCTTCATACTAAAGAATGGTTATATGATTTTGCTCCTGTATTTCGGATTGACACGATTAATATGAGTAATATAAAATTATTTTAATTTTCAGACGGGGGACTTTATTATGAGTGATTTCAGGGAAGGTCAGAGCAACTTTATGCAGTTGGATCATATGGCGAGGGTTCGGGACATCGGCCTCAAGATGATGATCCTTTTTTATCTTGCGATCGCCGATGTTCTTATTACCTTTTTTACAGGTCTTACAGCTATCGATGACCTTATCCACGTCGGGTCGGGTGAGAGGCTCGTAGATAAGCTCGTCATACTGTTCGTCGTGGCGTCGGTCCTTTCTTTTGCGGTAAGTCTTGCTTATTCGATCGTTACTATCAGACTCTGTAAGTACGGAACACCTTTCCTTGTATCCGGTATCTTCTATCTGCTCTTTTCCATATGTAATCTGTTGGATATGTATCTTGATACGGGATGGATAGGGATCATTTCATCTGTCTGCGGTATCCTTTATATCTTTAAGTTCTCGGAAGCCATGAGGGAGAATCTCCAGAATGTCGATTTTGTCGTATCTTCCGGATGGGACAGGCTGCGTACATTCTATTTCATCGTTCTCGGTATTGCCGGTATAGCTCTGATCTGTAATATCTTCCTTCCTCTGATGACGGACGTATTCCTTCTGGTATACGGCGCATGCATGATCGGAGAGCTTATCGTATCGATCTGGACTGTTATCCTGCTTTATAAGTCATATAAGGCTATGGTGGATTATACCCCCAGGTAAAGGATCTTATTCTTTTTACTTAACATAACAGGCGGGCTTGTGATATATTCACACAGCCCGCTTTTTGGTGCCGGGGATAAAGGAATAAGATAATAAAACAAATTTTTGATTTTACCATTTGGCACAACATATTGTTGTGTTATAATGTTATGAGTTGAAAATATGGGGGTTTCTATGGCTCGTAAACAAGAATACGGTAATGACAGTATTTCCATGCTCAAGGGAGCGGACCGTGTCCGATTAAGACCGCAGGTCATATTCGGTTCCGATGATCTGGAAGGATGCATACATTCTTTTTTTGAGATACTTTCAAATTCCATAGATGAAGCAAGAGAAGGCTACGGCAAGAAGATAATCATCACAAGGTTCAAGGACGGATCGCTGCAGGTAGAGGACTTCGGACGCGGTATCCCGATGGACTATAACACCAAGGAGCAAAAGTATAACTGGGAGCTCGTATACTGTGAGCTCTATGCCGGTAACAAATACGATAATAACGCGGGCGGTAACTATTCGTTCTCGCTGGGTCTTAACGGTCTCGGTGCGTGCGCCACACAGTATGCTTCCGAGTATTTTGATGTGACGGTATACAGGGATAAGACAAAGTATTCGATGTCATTTAAGAAGGGTGAACCGGTTACCGAACTTCAAAAGGAGCCGTACAGGTTTAACAGGACTGGTACGATCCAGAGATGGAAGCCTGACCGCGAAGTGTTTACAGATACTGTCATTCCTTTCGACAGGCTCGAGGATATCGTTAAGAAGCAGTCCGTCGTTAACGGCGGTGTCGAGTTCGTCCTGAAGGATGAGATCACCGACTTTGAGAATACATATTGCTGCCCCGGCGGTATCAGAGGCTACTGTGACGAGCTTTCTTCGATGAAGGGCTTTACCGAGGCTTATTATTTTGAAGGCGAAGGCAAGGGACAGGATGCTGCTGACCGTCAGATCTATAACGTTAAGGGTCAAGTCGCTTTCTGCTTTAATAACGAGATCAATGAGCTCATGTATTTCCATAATTCGAGCTACCTCGAGTACGGCGGATCTCCCGACCGTGCCGTTAAGAATGCCTTTACCGGCGAGATCGACAAGCAGATCAAGGCAAGGGACAAGTATAAGGCCAACGAGGCCAAGATCAAGTTCGAGGATATCCAGGACTCGCTGATCCTGATCTCGAGTACGTTCTCCACTCAGACTTCATATGAGAACCAGACCAAGAAGGCCATCAATAACAAGTTTATCCAGGAGTTCATGACCGATCTTATCAGGAAGCATCTGGAGATCTGGTTTATCGAGAATAAGGCTCTGGGCGACAAGGTCGTAGAGCAGGTTCTGGTCAACAAGAGATCACGCGAGAATGCCGAGAAGACCAGGATCAATATCAAGAAGCAGCTCTCGGGCAAGATCGATATCAATAACAGGATCAAGAAGTTCGTCGACTGCAGGAGTAAGGATACGGACAAGCGCGAACTCTATATCGTTGAGGGTGATTCGGCTCTCGGATCCGTCAAGCTCGGACGTGATGCGGAATTTCAGGGTGTCATGCCCGTAAGAGGCAAGATCCTGAACTGCCTTAAGGCCGATTACGCTACTATCTTCAAGAGCGAGATCATTACCGACCTCGTCAAGGTATTGGGATGCGGCGTCGAGATAAGCAGCAAGCACAGTAAGGATATGAGCGCATTTAACCTCGATATGCTCCGTTGGAACAAGATCATAATCTGTACCGATGCCGATGTCGACGGATTCCAGATCAGGACTCTTATCCTTGCAATGATATACCGTCTTATGCCGACACTGATCGACAAGGGCTATGTATATGTCGCCGAATCGCCTCTTTTTGAGATCACTTATCACAAGAAGGGCAAGAATGCGGAAGACGAGACCTTCTTCGCATTTAACGAGAAAGAGAAGACCGATATCCTTAGTAAGCTTCCCGAGGGTGCAAATGTTACTCTTCAGAGATCCAAGGGTCTCGGTGAGAACGAGCCTGAGATGATGTGGCAGACGACCATGAACCCGAAGACGCGAAGGCTCATCAGGATCAATTCGGAAGATGCCAGGAAGATGGCAGATGTATTCGATCTTCTTCTCGGCGAGAATCTTGCCGGACGTAAGGCTCATATCGAGACCAACGGACATCTGTATCTCGATATGCTCGATGTAGGATAAATTATTGAAGGATATATAAAATGGCACGAAAGAAAAAAGAAGAGAATATCAACAGTAATTCGCTGAAAGCGAGGCTCACCGACAATTCGGTGCCCGATATGCCTCCCGTTGATCAGCCGATCACACAGATGCTCGAAGAGAACTATATGCCGTATGCCATGAGCGTTATTGTCTCTAGAGCCATTCCCGAGATCGACGGATTCAAGCCGTCTCACAGGAAACTTCTCTATACCATGTATACGATGGGGCTTCTTAAGGGGAACAGGACAAAGTCCGCGAATGTAGTCGGCCAGACGATGAAGCTGAATCCTCACGGCGATCAGGCCATCTATGAGACGATGGTCCGTCTTACAAGAGGCAACGGGGCACTCCTGCATCCTTATGTCGATTCAAAGGGTAACTTCGGTAAGCAGTATTCCAGAGATATGCAGTACGCTGCATCGAGGTATACCGAGGTAAGGCTCGAGAAGATATGCGAGGAACTTTTCGGCGGTATCGACAAGGATGCCGTTGATATGGTCGATAACTACGACGGCACTATCAAGGAGCCATCGCTCCTTCCCGCTACTTTCCCGTCTGTTCTCGTCAACAGCAATCAGGGTATCGCTGTAGGTATGGCTTCCAATATCTGTTCGTTTAACCTTAATGAAGTCTGTGAAGCTACGATCGCTCTTATCAGGGATAAGGATGCCGATATCCTGGATATCATGCCTGCGCCCGATTTCAGCGGCGGCGGCAGTATCCTGTACGATAAGGACGCCATGAGGACTATCTATGAGACCGGTAAGGGTCCCGTAGTGGTCAGGAGTAAGTACAATATAGATAAGAAGAACAATCTAATCGAGATCACGGAGATCCCTTATTCCACGAGTTCAGATGCGATCATCGACGATATAGCAGCCATGGTTAAGGCCGGCAAGATCAAGGAGATCAACGATATCCGTGACGAGACCGACCTCGACGGATTGAAGATCACGATCGACTGCAAAAGAGGTACTGATCATGAAGCTCTGATGACCAAGCTCTTCAGGTTCACGAAGCTTCAGGATACTTTCTCGTGTAATTTCAATATCCTTATAAACGGTTCTCCCAGAGTAATGGGAGTCAAGGAGATCATCTTTGAATGGCTTGACTGGAGAAGAGGATGTCTCACAAGAGAGCTCAGGTTCGACCTCGGAAAGAAGAAGGACAGGCTCCATCTTCTGGAAGGTCTCGAGAAGATCCTCCTTGATATCGACAAGGCGATCAGGATCATCAGGAATACCGAACTCGAAGAGGATGTTATCCCGAACCTCATGAAAGGCTTTGATATCGATAAGATCCAGGCAGAGTACGTTGCCGAGATCAAGCTTCGTAATATCAACAAACAGTACATCATGAACCGTGTTGCCGATAAGGCAAAGCTCGAGGATGAGATCAAGGACATAGAGGATATCCTAAGCAAGCCCAGAAGGATCGATTCGAAGATAGTCGAAGCTCTTAAGGATGTCATGAAGAAGTATTCCCAGGAGAGAAGATCCGATCTCATCATCAAAGAAGAAGTGGCCACTTTTGTGCCGGAGGAGAATATCCCCGAGTACAGGGTACACCTTATGCTCACCAGGCACGGCTATCTTAAGAAGCTCACTCTTGCATCTCTTAAGAGGACAGATGAGCTGAAGATAAAGGACGATGACGAGATATTCATGGATATCGAAGCCGAGAATAAGTCCGAGATCCTGTTCTTTACCGATAAGTGTAATGTCTATAAGACAAAGACTTATGAATTCCCGGATACAAAGCCCAGTGAATTCGGTTCATACCTCGGAAGCGAACTCGGTACCGAAGAAGGCGAGCATGTCCTGTTCATGCACGTAACGACGGATTATAAGGGAAAGCTCCTTATCGGATTCGAGAACGGCAAGGCAGCTTTGTTCCCGGTCAACGTTTATGAGACCAAGCAGAACCGTAAAAAGCTGCTTAACGGATACAGTGACAAGTCTCCGGCGGTTTCTTTCCTCTGGCTTCCCGATGACGAGGATCCGGATCTGGTGGCCAGAAGCGACCTTAAGAAGGCTGTAGTCTTTACGGCGTCTCTCATTCCGCTTAAGACGACGAGGACGACACAGGGCGTTCAGCTCCTGGTATCTAAGAAGGGTTCCAAGATGACCGAGATCGCCACACTGGCGGAGGTCGGTATCAATGATCCCGAATATTACAGGATCAGAAGGATCCCTGCGATCGGATATTACATAAAGGAAGATTCTTTCGAGAATAAGCAGATAGGACTTGATATCTGATGAACAGATCATCCGTCAGTATCTTCGATATGTATGAGCAGAAGAACGGACCCGACAAGGGGTATGCTGTTGCTGCCGTCATATGCCTTGTGATGGTATTCGTGATCATCGGTGTTTCCGTATGGATCAAGA
>JAFZWN010000001.1 GCA_017617295.1 Clostridiales bacterium
ATATCGATACCGCCGAAGTTAGCGATAACTCCGTCCTTTACGACACCTGTTACTGTTACATTTATGGGAGTCTTATTCTCAAAAGCCTCTGTAACGATCTTCTTGTTCTTCTCGTAATCAAGCTGAGACTTGGAAAGGATGATCTCCTTACCCTGATCAGTGTTCCTGATGCTCTTTACCATTACTGTGATCTCCGCCTTGGATGCGATAGCTGCATCAAGATCAAAATCGGGATCATTTGCAAACTCTCTTCTGGGGATCTTTCCTTCGGACTTGTCGCGGACATCTACATAAACATAATCAGCGTCTGCCGACGTAATGGCTCCCTTCACAATAGCGTTTCTGCGAAGCTGAGCAATACCTTCCACGTATTCCTGGAAATCGATATCAGCCTCAATCTGATTAGTCATGTTTTCATTCTTGTTCTCGTCCATTCTGCGAACAACCTCCAAAATTATAGCTTCCGGTGTAGAAGCACCTGCCGTGACACCCACGTTATCCGAATCCCTCAGTTCGCCTTTGGCTATGAGTACTTCGATACCCGTGACGTCAGCCACCAGATACGTTCTATCACAACGACTTCTGCAGACATCATAGAGCTTTCTCGTATTGGAACTGCCCGACGATCCGATCACTATCATCGCGTCAGAATGCTCCGCCAACTCGGCAGCTTCACGTTGCCTGATTTCTGTCGTACTACATATTGTACCAAATATCCTTATTTTTTCAAATTTATTTTCTACATTTTCACAGATTTTATCAAAAATACTTTTCGAGAATGTAGTCTGAGATACCAAAATGGCTCCGCAGGGAGGTATCTGAAGGTCAAAAACCTCCTCGGGAGAGGATATTACGGTCACCATATCTTCGGGGGCTTCGCCGCAGATCCCTACTACTTCGGGATGACCCTTTGTGCCTGCTACTATTACAGCGAGGCCTTCGCGGGAAGCGTCTCTTACTATATCATGGATCTTGTTGACAAACGGGCACGTCCGGTCGATGATCTCGCAGTTCTTTCCGGCGAGGATGGCTTTCTCGGACGGAGTGACTCCGTGTGCCCTGATTATGACCTTAGAGCCTTCCGGGACTTCGGAAGCGCTGTGAACGATACTGAACCCTCCCTCGAGAAGTTCGTTAACGACATTCTCGTTATGGGTCAGCTCTCCGAGCATTATAAGGCGCTTACCGTCTTCTTTGGCGGACAGCAAAGATACAGCGGTATCGACAGCCGTTTTTACGCCGAAGCAGAATCCCGAATTCTTTGCTCTTATTACTTTCATTATTCTTTTATATAAGAGAGCAGTGTCTCAAGTGTCTCTTCGATGCCGATATCGGATGTATCGATGACTATGGCCTCGGGCACCTGACGAAGCGGTGCGAACTCGCGCTCACTGTCCTGCTTGTCGCGCTTGATGATATCGGCCAGTACTTCCTCGTAGTTCTGGGAGAAGTTGCCGTTATTGTTAAGTTCGAGAAGCCTTCTCTCGGCTCTCTTCTCGGCAGATGCCGTGACAAAGAACTTGTACTTGGCGTTGGGAAGAACGTTAGAAGCGATATCACGTCCGTCGATAACAAAAGACTGTGAAGAAGCGATCTTCCTCTGCATATCTACCATGGCATTACGGATAACGGGCAGTGCGCTTATACTTGACGCAGCCATGGAGACTTCGGGAGTCCTGATCATCCCCGTCACATCCTCGCCGTCAAGGATCATGTGCTGGATGCCGTCACGGAACTCAATATCGAGCTTCATGGTCTGAAGCATATTCTCCACCGCTACAGGATCAGAAGGATCTATACCCTTCTTAAGTGCAGAGAGTCCGCACGTACGGTACATGGCGCCTGTATCGAGATACATGATGCCGAGTTTCTTTGCGACTCCCTTGGCGAGCGTGCTCTTTCCCGAACCCGAAGGGCCGTCCACTGCGATCTGATATGCCATATTATTGTCCTCCCTTATGATTATAATTCCGTATCTTCGCCCGCCCTGTCGCGGCCGACCTCATAGACCTTGTACTGTGACCACAGGGTCTCGAGAGCCTCGAAAGAACTCACGATATGTTCTCTTCTGTGCATTCCCAGGGTAACCAGAAGCGCATTGATGACCGACAGAGGCGCCGCGAGCGAATCGACGAAAGAAGCCATACTCGACTTCGCGAAGATCTTTACGTCGGCATGCTCGGTCATTGGAGTATTATCCTTATCGGTGATAACGATTACTCCCGCGCCCTTATTCTTGGCGTACTCCATCGAATTGATAGTCCTTCTCGAATATCTCGGGAAGGAGATCCCGATCATGACATCATCGGATGTGATAGGCATGATCTGCTCGAACACTTCATTGGTACTGTTACTGTGTATATGAATGACTTCATCGAAAAGGAGCGTCATATAAAAATGCATGAACGATGACAGGGGTGAACTCGAACGTAGACCCATGATATAGATCTTTCTGGCTCCGAGTATCATCTTTACAGCCTCGCTCATCGCCTTATCGTCGAGACCCGCAAGAGTGTCGCGGAGATTATCCATATCGCCCTTGATGATATCCCTTATAGCCTCGGAATCGTCTTCGAACCTCTCGGTATAGTTAAGTCTCTGAACCGATGTGAGCTTGGATTTCAGTTCTTCCTTAAGAGCGGACTGAAAATGCGGATAGCCTTCGAAGCCCAGTTCCATCGTGAACCTTACGACAGTCGACTCGGATACTCCCGTCACTTCCCCGAGCTTGGCGGCGGTCATATAAGCCGCCTTGTCGTATTCGTTGATAATATAATTGGCAATGGCCTTGTGGCCCTTGCTCATTCCCTGAAGCCTTGACTCTATGAGTCCGATCGTGCTTTCCGTATCAGTCGCCTTCTTTCGTTATAAAAATCTTTATTCGGCAGTACCTTCGTCTTCCGAAGAAGTTCCGGCACTCTCTTTCTTCTCTTCCTCATCCTTTGCGGACTGAAGCATGCTCTCTATGGTGATCTGCCTGTCGTCGTTTCCAGCCGCGGCCTGGAGCGAATCCTCGAGATCCCTTATCGTCTTGTAGCTCATGAGCTCGAGCGACGGGAGCTCGTCCACGGATTCTATACCGAACTCGCGGAGGAAAAGATCCGTCGTGGAGAACAGCGTAGGACGTCCCGGAGCATCGAGCGTTCCCGCTTCACAGATCCAACCGCGGTCGAGGAGCCTCGATATTATGCTGTCGGAACTGACGCCTCTGACTGATTCGACCTGCGCTCTGGTTACCGGCTGGTTATATGCGATAACGGCAAGTGTCTCGTAAGAAGCCTGTGACAGAGGTATCTTCGCCTTAGGGCTGAACATCCTCTCGAGCACCTTATTCATTCCGGGCTTGGTACACATCGTATATGAATCGCCGACCTTACGGATAAGGAGTCCGCTCCAGGGATTACGCTCATAATCCTGCATCAGGCGCTTTATCGCCTCTTCAACGGTCTTTTTATCGGTATCGAGGATCTCGCAGAGACGGTCAAAGGATACGCCCTCTCCGGAGACGAAGAGAACAGCCTCTATAGCCGCAGTTACTTCCTGTACCGGAAGCTTAAAGATAGGTTCATCTGTCATTTGTCTCCGAATCCTTTCTTTTCGATAAGTATCGCATCAAACGGTTTCTTCTGTTCGGCCGTTATCTTATTACTTCGAAGAAGCTCGAGAACTGCCAGGAAACCGACGACTCTGTCCATCTTATCCGTCTCGCCCTTTCCGAAAAAGTCATGGAAGAACATCCTCCCTCTCTTGGCGATGACGTCCCACATGGACTTGACCCTCTCCTTGATCGAGAGCTTATCCTTCTTGAGGATATGGGTTATCTTCGACGAGATATCGGCAAAACGGATCTCGTTACGTTTACAGACGTTCTCGACAGCCTCATCCCACTGCTGAGGCTCGAATTCCTGCGGAGGGCTCTTGATCTCGATCCCGAGTTCCTTTGCCGTCATTGCTACACGGTATCTGCAGTTGGTAAACTTGGCATTACGTTCCTTGAGTTCTCCCGCGAGGAGCTTACATCTCTTATACCTCAGAAGACTGATCACGAGTTCCTCTCTGGGATCGTCCTCATAATCCTCGCTGTCCTTCTTCCTTCCGGGGAGCATCATCCTGGATTTGATATGAACAAGGGTCGCAGCCATGACGAGAAAGTCAGATGCAATATCCATGTCAAGTTTCTGCATCGTGTCGAGAAACTCCATATACTGCCGTGTGATCTCCGAGATCGGGATATCGTAGATATCGAATTCATTCTTTTCGATGAGATGAAAAAGAAGATCCAGCGGACCTTCAAATTTCCTGATCCTTATCTCCGGCTTTTTTACGGCAAGCTCACTCACTTAGAACAACCCCACGATAAGATTGAATATGAGTTCAAGGAGCTTCTCAAAAGGCCACTTGATCAGATTTACAAGGATACTCAATACAGAGATCCTGGTTACGAATCCTATACCGAACAACACCAGGAGAAGCTTGGGAGCTATATTCTCAAAAGTCTGATAAGGCCTGGTATATCTGACCTTGACCGGCACGATATGATGAAGGACCTGATATCCGTCCAGAGGAGGAAGCGGTATCAGATTGAATCCTAAAAGCATCAGGGAAAAATACGAAGTATACATAAAGATCAGGTAGAGCCCCTTGAGAGATCCGTCGGCTGCACCTGTTCCCGCAACAACAGCAGCTCCGATCGTACAGATAAGAGCGATGATGAAGTTTCCGGTAACGCCCGCCAGAGCAACCATTATCTCCATGGCGGTCTTACTCTGGAGTCTGGTGAGCTTACGGGGATTATACACTACAGGCTTGCCCCAGCCGAATCCGGCCAGGAGGATGAGCACAGCACCCGAAGGATCGATATGAGCCAAAGGGTTCAAAGTAACCCTTCCCATATCTCCGGGCGTAGGATCTCCGAGTATCGTAGCAACGTAAGCATGCATGAATTCATGAAAAGAAAACGATATGAGGAGCGCAAAGAGCATTATGAACACATAGAAGATGATCTCCTGTGCGGTGTAGCCCTGCCCTATAAGATCAAGGATCGTGATAAGCATTTATATCTTTATCCCTCCATATACGGAATATTATCTCCGGTGTGCTCTTCACTTCAGCACACCGGAGATATGTTTCTTTTCATTAAGCCTTTGAAAGCGCGAATCCCATCTGCATTCCGTTGACCTTCTCGATCTTGAGACCATCAGCTGAAGGCGCTTCCTCTACGGATACAGCCAGGACTTCACCTGCGATGAAATCCTTGTTCTTTTGGATTATCGCGGTAAGCTCGGGATCGCCCTTATATACAAGATTGATACGGTCAACGACCTCGAGACCCTCGGTATTCCTTCGAAGGTTCTGGACCTTCGAGATGACTTCCCTTATATGACCTTCTTCGATGAGAGCGTCAGTGAGCTTGATGTCAAGAGATACCGTCACACCCTTATCGGACTGAGTCGAGAGTCCCTCGGGAGTCTTGGTCTCCACGAGGAAATCCTCGGGAGCCATCTCATACTCTTCGCCGTCAACGGTTATCTTTATGCTTCCTTCCTGCAAAGCGGCATAAGTCTCCTTGCCGGGAAGGTTCGCGATAACTTCCTTGGCGGCATTGAGCTTGGCACCGAACTTTCTACCGCAGGTCTTAAGCTGAGGCTTGAAGGAATAATCAACAAGAGTCGATGCATCGCTCATGAAGTCGATCTCCTTGATATTGAGCTCTTCCTTAACAATACCGAGATACTCGTCATCAAGCTTTGTCTCGGATACTACGAAGATCTTCGACAGAGGCTGACGCGTCTTGATGTTCTCGGCATTTCTGGCGGCAGATCCGAGCTTGACGACATTTCTGACAAGATCCATCTCCTCTTCGAGCCTCTTATCGATCATGGACTCGTCGCAGACAGGGAAGTCAGTCATGTGAACGGACTCGGGAGCAGACTTATCAACGCTCCTTACGAGGTTCTGATATACGCTCTCAGTAACGAAAGGAACGAAAGGAGCACAGAGTCTCGTGAACTTCTCGAGCACTGTATAGAGCGTCATATAGGCGTCCGTCTTGTCCTTGTTCATGTCGCCTGCCCAGTATCTCTCACGGCATCTTCTTACATACCAGTTGGAAAGCTCGTCAGTGAAGTCCTGGATCATCCTGGCGGCAGTGGTTATATCGTACGAAGCAAGTCTGGTGTCGACTTCCTTTATGAGCGTATTGAGACGGCTCAGGATCCAGCGGTCCATAGCTCCCAGGTTCGCCTTATCAAGAGTATTCTTCGTGGGGTCAAACCCGTCGATCTCGGCATAAAGGATATAGAAAGCATATGTATTCCAGTATGTTCCGATGAACTTCGAGAGTCCTTCCTTAACCGCATCGTGAGAGAAACGGTTCGGGAGCCAGGGTGCGCTCGTGCTGTAGAAATACCATCTGGCTGCATCGGCGCCCTCGAGGTTCAAGATATCCCAGGGATCGACGACGTTACCCTTGTGCTTGCTCATCTTGATGCCGTTCTCGTCCATAACGAGACCCATTACGATACAGTTCTCAAAAGGAGCCCTTCCGAATAGTACCGTGCTCTCGGCGATCAGCGAATAGAACCAGCCTCTCGTCTGATCGAGAGCCTCGGATATGAACTGGCAGGGATAGTGCTTCTCGAAGAATTCCTTGTTCTCGAAAGGATAATGGTACTGCGCATAAGGCATAGCACCGGAGTCGAACCAGCAGTCGATTACTTCGGGAACCCTTGTCATAACCCCGCCGCACTTCGGGCATGTCAGATGGACATTATCCACATAAGGCTTATGAAGCTCTATATCATCGGGACAGTCGGGGCTCATCTCCTTGAGCTCGGCGATAGATCCGATACAGTGTCTGTGACCGCAGCCGCACTCCCATACAGGCAGCGGTGTACCCCAGTATCTCTCACGGGAGATACCCCAGTCGATGACGTTCTCGAGGAAGTCACCCATACGGCCGTCCCTTATGGACTCGGGATACCAGTTGACCATGCGGTTGGACTTAAGAAGCTCCTCCCTCTTTGTGCTCATGGCAATGAACCATGTGCTCCTTGCAAAGTAGATGAGGGGCGTATCGCATCTCCAGCAGAAAGGATACTCGTGCTCGAACTTGGGAGCATCGTAGAGAAGTCCCCTCGAATCAAGATCCTTCAGTATGATCGGATCGGCATCCTTAACAAAAGTCCCTGCAAAAGGAGTTTCCTCAGTAAGGTTACCCCTCGTATCAACGAACTGTACCATGGGAAGGTCATAGTTCCTTCCTACCCTGGCATCATCCTCACCGAAAGCGGGAGCGATATGAACGATACCGGTACCGTCATCCATGGTAACGTAGGTGTCGCATACGGTATAGTGTGCTTTCTTGTTCTGTGCCTTGGCCTCAATACCGGTGCACTCGAACAGAGGCTCGTAGGATCTGCCCTCGAGCTCCTTACCCGTATACTTCTCGAGGATCTCGTAAGCCTTTATACCTTCATCTTCTTTGGCAAGCTTACCGAGGACTCTGTCAAGAAGAGCCGTAGCCATATAGTATGTGTAGCCGTCAGCTGCCTTTACCTTGGCATACTCGTCGTCAGGATTAAGACAGAGAGCCGTGTTACTGGGAAGCGTCCAGGGCGTTGTCGTCCATGCCAGGAAATAAGCATCCTCGCCTATGCACTTGAACCTTACAACGGCTGATCTCTCCTTTACAGTCTTATATCCCTGTGCGACCTCGTGGCTCGAGAGAGCCGTACCGCATCTGGGACAGTAAGGAACGATCTTATGACCCTTATAGAGAAGATCCTTCTCCCACATGGTCTTAAGAGCCCACCACTCGGACTCGATATAGTTGTTGTCATATGTGACATAAGGGTGCTCCATGTCAGCCCAGAAGCCGACACGGTCGCTCATGTGCTCCCACTGGTCCTTATAGGTCCAGACGGATTCCTTACACTTCTTGATGAAAGGCTCCACGCCGTAGCTCTCGATCTGAGGCTTGCCGTTGATGCCCAAAGACTTCTCGACCTCGAGTTCTACGGGCAGGCCGTGCGTATCCCAGCCGGCCTTGAAGCTGACCGCCTCCCCCTTCATGGTATGGTATCTGGGAATGAGATCCTTGATTACACGCGTCTTAATGTGGCCGATATGAGGCTTTCCGTTGGCCGTCGGAGGGCCGTCGTAAAGCGTGAATGTCGGTGTCCCGTCCTTCTCGGCTTTCAGGGACTTCTTGTAAATGTCGTTTGCTTTCCAGAATTCCAGAACTTCTTTTTCTCTGTCTATGAAGTTCATATCCTTGGATACTTTGCTGTACATCTTGGTCTACCTCATATCTTTAAATGTTTTGACTCATTATTATAATTATTTATAAAGATGAAAGTCAAGATAAGCAACATCTCAAAACTTATACTGCATGTAATTACCGTTCTTCTTAAAGCCAAAATCGGTATAGAGCAGAACTCCCATATCCGACGCGGTGATCTGAACGAGTCCGCATCCGTATACTCTCGCCTCTTCCACAACTCTCGAGAGAAGCTCCCTGGCTATCCCCATCCTCCGGTGCCCGGGGTCAGTATACATACTCGATAGTATCCCGATACGTCCGCTCGGGCAGCTGAAATACGGAGGTCTCTCTACAAAGGACATTCCGCTGGTGCCAACTATCTCATCTCCGTCCATGGCCAGCCACGACACAAAAGTGCCGTCTCCCATATGCTTTTTATAGTAATCTTGTAGCGCAGGGACCAGATCTATATCCTCGGTCGCGCCCTCCTCGCGCAGCTGGCTTATACGCATCGATATAAAGGTATCAAGTTCATTTTCGGTAAGTTTCTTATATGTGATCAAAAGTATTCCTCCATTTACAATAATTTATCGTTCGAACATTTCAGATACATTTTTAAGATTTTCAATGATATCCAGATGCTGGGGACATACAGCCTCACACGCTCCGCAGGCAAGACAGTCGGAAGCTTTTCCGAAATTAACTGTCAGCCTTTCATAGTATTCGTTATGTATCGACCAGCCCTTGTCTAATGTCTCACTCTTCTCGGCATTATAAAGCGCAAAGTACTTCGGGATCGCGATATTCATCGGACATCCGTCTGTACAGTACGAACATGCGGTACAGGGGATCGCGATATTCCTGTTTATGACATCAACAGCCTTGCGGATAATGACATTCTCTTCGTCTGTCAGCGGCACAAACTCCTTCATAAACGACGTGTTATCATTCATCTGTTTCATGTCGCTCATCCCCGAAAGTACGAGTCTGACATTGGGAAGCGATGCCGCAAATCTTATCGCCCATGAAGCGGGAGACATATCAGGATCATATTCTCGAAACATTTCCTCGACTTCCTGCGGGACATTGGCAAGCGTCCCGCCCTTTACGGGCTCCATGACTATAACGGGCTTACCGTGTTTCGTAGCAGTCTCATAACATTCTCTTGATCTTACTCCGGGATTATCCCAATCGAGATAATTGATCTGAAGCTGAACGAATTCCATCTCAGGGTGTTCGGTCAGGACTTTATCGAGGAGCTCGGGGCTGTCATGGAACGAGAATCCGATATGTTTGACAAGTCCCTGTTCCTTCTTCCCGTAAAGCCACGAAAAACAATCAAGTTCGGTATATTTCCTGTAATGATCGGTACCCATGTCATGCAGGAGATAATAATCAAAATATACCTGCCCGGTCTTCCTTTTCTGCTCATTAAAGATCCTGTCACGGTCTTCTTTGGCAGATATAAATCCACAGTGGAGCTTAGTTGCCAGAGTATACCTGTCACGGTCGATCCTGTCTGTAAGTATCTCTTTTACCGCTTCCTCGCTTTTGAAGTTACAGTACATCCATGCAGTATCAAAATAGGTAAATCCCTGTTCCAGAAATCTGTCGACCATCTTTTTCGACAGTTCAATATCGATCGAACCGCTGTTATCAGGGTCTGTCAGTGGTAATCTCATAAGTCCGAATCCAAGTTTACCTGCCATAGTGTAGTCCTCCGTATATCTGATAACACTATTGATAATATATTATACAAAAAAATATCGGCATCCCTGTCTGGCCGGTCTCCGCACTCACAAGTTGCAGATCATTATGTATTCCTCATCATTTTGAGACACAGTCTTAAACCCTGACTTCTCATACATCCGGACAGCATAGTTTTGTTTATTAACAGCAAGTGAAGCTTGTTTATACCCTTCCGACCGAAGGACGCCGAGCATTCTCCTCATCAGCTCAGAACCGATCCCCCTTCCCCGGTATTCCTTATAGAGTGATATGGCAAAAGACGGAGTCTCATCGTCCACATGTCCGTAATCATCCATGATCCTGGTCCAAACGACTCCGATGATCTTCCCGTCTTCGATCGCAGCCAGGGCGTGATCGCCTTTATGCTCCCCAAAATCATCCGTATAGACGGTAAGCTCAGGCTTCTCGATTATATCTTTGGGCGGCGGATCAACCCCTTCGGGTATAAAGATCGCCTCATATAGAAATTCCTTCAGTATCCCGGTCTCTTCAGGATAGAGTTGTCTTATCTTCATTAAATAGCACCAATTATTTACACGAATGAGAACATTTATTCTTTTCGCGTTATAATCTTATTGGCACAACCTGCATAATGGGTGGTTGCCTTTCTGGATTCCAGATACAAGCGCAAATGAAAACCTCACCCATAGACCGTACTCTTGGGTGAGGTAATTACAACTCACGCGGAAGCAACCGTCTTAGCAGACTATGCTTTCCATATAATTTATTTAATCATCGGCTCGATTATCAGTCAACGAAAGCCGGTTTTATACGTCATTCCTTTCGAGCCACGATTCCCTGGTAAGAAGGTTCGCGCACTCGTCCCTGACTTCACCTGTCAGATCACACCTGTGAGCCTTTACGGTGTACTGATAGACGAATCCGCACTTCTCCTGGACTCTCCTCGACTTATCATTATATACCGCATGACCTGCCCAGACTCTTTTCAGTTTCAGATCAGTAAAAGCATGACGGAGCACCTCATTAGCCGCTTCCGGCATAATGCCTCTGCCCCAGAAAGGCTTGCCGAGCCAGAACCCGAGTTCCCCCTCGTCATCACCTTTTGCCAGATCGGATCTTCCCGGGCGCTTAAGTTCGATTACGCCGATCGCCCTGTTGTCTTCTTTCAGACAGATGGCATAACATTCATCAGATGTAAACACATTGTTTATGACCCAGACCGTCTCATCAACAGATCTGTGGGCCGGCCATCCGCAAGGTGTTCCTACCTCAGGATCGCATGCAAACGTATAAAGATGATCAGCATCAGCTTCTACAAAATGCCGTAAAATAAGCCTTTCTGTCTCAAGTGTCATATCCCGCACTCTCCTTTTTATTGACAGTATACACTGAAATCAGGATATCACAAAAATCAGAGGCCGGAACGTTAAACGGACCGACCTCTGAAAACAGCAATTATATAATATATTAATGATGGAACAGTCTGATGCCTGTGAATGCCATTGCCATGCCGTACTTATTGCATGTCATGATGACATGATCGTCACGGATGGAACCGCCGGGCTCGGCAATGTACTTGACGCCGCTCTTCTTGGCGCGCTCGATGTTGTCGCCGAAGGGAAAGAATGCATCGGAGCCGAGGCAGACATCATTGTTCTTGGCGAGCCATTCCTTCTTCTCAGCGTCTGTGAGCACTTCGGGCTTAACCTTGAAGAGCTCCTGCCATCTGCCCTCTGCGAGAACGTCGTCGTGCTCGTCGGAGATGTAGACGTCGATCGTGTTGTCGCGGTCGGGACGGCGGATGCCGTCAACGAACTGAAGGCCCATGACCTTGGGGTGCTGACGAAGCCACCAGATATCGGCCTTGTTGCCTGCAAGACGTGTGCAGTGGATACGGGACTGCTGGCCGGCACCGATACCGATGGCCTGGCCGTCCTTTACATAGCAGACCGAATTAGACTGTGTGTACTTCAATGTGATGAGCGAGATGAGAAGGTCGATCTTCTTGTCCTCGGGGATTTCCTTATTGTCGGTAACGATATTGGCAAAGAGCTCGTCATTGATGTCGAGCTCGTTTCTGCCCTGCTCGAAAGTAACGCCGAAGACCTGCTTTGTCTCGATGGGAGCGGGAACGTAAGAAGGATCGATCTTGATGACGTTATATGTACCCTTTCTCTTTGTCTTTAAGATCTCGAGAGCCTCGTCGGTGTAGTCGGGAGCGATGATGCCGTCGGATACTTCGCGGGCGAGCATCGTTGCTGTGATGGCGTCGCATGTATCGGAAAGGGCAACAAAGTCGCCGTAGGAGCTCATACGGTCAGCACCGCGGGCTCTTGCGTAAGCGCAGGCGATGGGAGAAAGCTCGCCGAGGTCATCGACGAAATAGATCTTAGCCTCAGTCTCGGAGAGGGGCTTACCTACTGCGGCGCCTGCGGGAGATACGTGCTTGAAGGATGTGGCGGCGGGAAGGCCCGTTGCTTTCTTGAGCTCCTTTACGAGCTGCCAGCCGTTGAATGCGTCGAGAAGATTGATATAACCGGGCTTGCCGTTGAGAACTTCGATGGGAAGCTCGGAGCCGTCGGCCATATAGATCCTCGAGGGCTTCTGGTTGGGATTACATCCGTATTTTAACTGCATTTCGTTAGACATTTCTTATACTCCTTTTCTGAAAAAAGATTACTTAACGTTCTTGTTTACGATACGTGTGTCGGCGGCGCCGGTGGCAATATCAATATAGCGGACAAAGAGAGACACCTTATTCTCCTCATTCAGAGAAGTCCACAGAAGGTCTGTGAAAGCATCGATGTCATTGGTGTCGATGCCGATCTTTTCGGGCTCACCCTCGAAAGAAGGCAAAGGATTGCCGTCGCCCATATATGTGTGGATGAAGCGTCCGTCGCCTGCAAGAGGTGATGTATAGGAAAATGTATATCTCTGGCAGGAAGAAGGATCACCGTCAGCGGACTTAAGGATCGACATGGCATAGTTGAACGTGCCGTTCTCGACATGCATGATGCCCGAGATACGTGGAGTATAATTAGGCGCGTCGTCCTCGAACTCGCGTCCTCTAAGGCTCATCTCGAAAGTATTCTGCTTATCCATGAGCTCGTAGATCGTATCGGTCTGGTCACCGTTCGTAACGATCGTCTTGTTGCCGAGGACTCTTACGGGAGAATAGATGATCAGGTGCGGATCCGTAAGAAGAGAAGGATCGAAAGCCTCCGTCTTGATGCCGTCCTCTGTCGCCGTGAACACGCGGTTACGTGAGTTGACAGAACGCCCCATGATGAAATAAGCCGTTACGGCCTTAGATCCGTCGGGAGACTTACCGATGATGATGCCTCGTCCGGGATATGCATTGCTCTTGAGAAGTTCTGCGATGTCGTACTTTTTCATATATATTCCTCCGTTTACTTAATTAACTGATCAGGATGCGGCAATGCCGCGGGTAAATGGGATCACTCACGCACAGTGGCGATATTGTTCTCGATCGTGACCTTGCCGTCCGCGATAAGCCTGATGGCCTTGGGAAGGATCACCTGCTCGCACTGCTCCATGATGCGGAGCTGCAGTACCTCGGGCGTATCGCCGGGCAGGACGTCTACGGCCTTCTGCAGGATGATAGGTCCTTCATCGTAATTCTCGTTAACGAAATGGACCGTGGCGCCGGACACTTTGACTCCCCTGGCAAGAGCGGCTTCGTGCGGCTTGATGCCGTACATTCCATTGCCGCAGAAAGAAGGGATCAGAGCCGGGTGGATATTGATTATCCTGTTGGAGTAGGTATGAACGACCATGGTACCGAGAAGTGACAGATAACCTGCGAGAACGATCAGCTCGGCTCCCGACTCCTCGACTGCCGTCAATACGGCTTCATCCCATACTATCCTGTCGGCATAGTCCTTGACCGAGAGGACTGTTGTCGGGATATTATTCTCTTTCGCCCTGGTAAGAGCATAGGCTTCGGGATTGGAAGAGACAACGAGAGTGATCTCGATATCCTGCAGATACCCGTTCCTGATATTATCGATAATGGCCTGGAGATTCGTTCCTCCGCCCGATACAAATACTGCGATCTTCATATGATACTCACCTTTTCTTTTTTGAGAAAGCAACAGAAGCGGAAAGCCTCAGGCCTTCCGCTTCATATGTTTATCAATCTTCGAGATTACCTGCGATATAGTTGCCGTCAAAGCATGCGGAGCAGGTTCCGCAGTGAATTCCGGCGAGAGCCTCACGAAGAGATCCGAGGCTTATATAACCCAGGGAATCCGCGCCGATCATCTCGCCGATCTGTTCGACTGTCATCCTCGTGGCGGGAAGGTCGGTACCCTTGGAGGCGTTAACGCCGTAGCAGCAGGGGAACTTGACTTCGGGAGAGGCAAGTCTGACATGGACCTCCTTGGCTCCGTTGTCCTTAAGGAATCTGATAATGTGCTTTGTTGTCGTACCTCTTACGAGAGAGTCATCAACGATAGCGATCCTCTTGCCCTCGATCTGAGGCTTCAGTACTGCAAACTTCATCCTGACGGCGAGTTCTCTCTGCTCCTGCGTACTCTTGATGAACGTTCTGCCTACATATCTGTTCTTGAGAAGTCCCATTCCGAAAGGAACGCCCAGGCCGTCTGCGAAGCCCAGAGCAGCCGCATTACCCGAATCAGGTGCACCGATAACGAGATCACAGTCACAGGGATGCTCCTTTGCCAGAGCCATACCGGTCCTGTATCTGGACTCGAAGATGCTCGTTCCGTCGATGACGCTGTCGGGTCTAGCAACATATACATACTCGAAGATGCATACCTTACCGTCCTTAACGCGGTCTTCGCTCGACTTATTCTCATCGTAGAATACGGATTTTACTTCATTCTTGGAGATGGAGATGACCTCACCGGGCTCGAGATCCCTGATGTACTCGGCATCGATGGCATCAAAAGAGCAGTTCTCGGAACTGAGCATCCACTGATCTCCCTTCTTTCCGAGAGACAGAGGACGGAGTCCGTAAGGATCCCTTACGCCGATTATCTTTTCGCTTGTCATGAGGATCATGGAATAAACGCCCCTGATCTCCTTCATAGTCTTGATCAGGGCCTCTTCACAGGAATCTGAAGTGATGCGGTTCCTGGAGAAGAGAGATAGGATTATCTCAGAATCGGTATTTGTCTGGAAAATAGCGCCATTGTTCTTGAGGTCTTCCCTTATGGAATTGCCGTTAAGGATAACAGAATCGCAGCAGAGAGCGATATTCCCGACACTGGACTTGATAAGGATGGGCTGGATGGCATCAGTACCGGTCTCCTCACCGCCTCTGGTATGAGCGATGGCAGCATCGCCCTTCAATGTGGTAAGAGTGATGTCATCAAATATATCCGCGACCATACCCATGCTCTTGTGGACCATGAAAGTTCCGTCGTTATTAACGGCAATACCTGCGCTCTCCTGTCCTCTGTGCTGAAGAGAGAAGATACCGTAATATGCTGTCTTAGAGATATCAGCCCTCTCGTTAGATCTGTTTAATACGCCAAATATTCCGCTCATACGGTTTAAGCCTCCATTTCCTTTATCTTGTTCTTTAATCTTTCATCTCTTGCAGCCACTGAATCAGAAAGCTCCTTCTTATAAGCCTTGAGCTTAGCGGAGATCTCCTTATCGGACAGAGCAAGTATCTGACAAGCAAGGATGCCTGCATTGGATCCGCCGTCTATGGCAACAGTCGCGACAGGGATACCCGTCGGCATCTGTACAGTCGCATAGAGAGCGTCAACTCCGTTCAGTGCACCGCCCTTGCAGGGAACGCCGATAACGGGGAGCACTGTGTTGGCGGCAAGGACTCCGCCTAAGTGAGCTGCAAGTCCCGCGGCGGCGATGATAACGCCGAAGCCCTTCTCTTCCGCAGTCTTCGCGAGCTCTATGGCTCGCTCGGGTGTCCTGTGTGCCGATGCGACATTTGCTTCATACTCGACGCCGAATCTCTTGAGCATCTTGAAGCAACCTTCCATTACGGGAAAATCCGAATCGGATCCCATAACCACCAATACTTTTGCCATTTGACAGACCTCCTTGTCAGGCATTGCTTTTCTATCTTTTCCGGCCGTCAAGCCGTAATCATCATATGATCACTCGTCATCACAGGACCAGTGCAGACGCTCCATTACCCTGTAATAGTCATCGGAACCGGGTTCATAAGGCCTCGGGCAGTAATCATTGCCGGGTCTCGTCGAAGTCTGGCAGTAAGGGATGACATTGAGCCTGTAGTCTTCCGCATAGGTATTAGTGGGATCCATCAGGAACTCGCACTGAATGATAACTGAATCGGGATCGGAAAGGCTCGTATTACCGCCGAAGCAGAAATTACTCAGGCAGTACAGGATATAGTGTCCGTTATACTTTTCGATAGGCTGAAGCCTGTGAGGGTGAGTTCCGACAACGATATCTACTCCGTAATCGATAAGATCGTGACCGATCTGAACCTGATCAGACCGCGGATCGTAATCGCGCTCATAGCCCCAGTGGCAGGAAACGATAATGATATTAGCTCCCTCTTCCCTCATCTGATCGATAAGCGGATAGACTGCCGAGGCATTGGCACCGATATTACTTACGGTATCAAGACCGCACATACCTATCTTGACGCCGTTGACTTCATAGATAGTGTAATTACTCTGGTCACTCCAGGCGATACCGACCTCTTCCATCGCAGCTCTCGTATCATCGAGTCCTTCCTGGAGATAGTCGTAACTGTGGTTATTGGCAAGGTTGACCGCCTCGATACTTGCTCCCGTGAGCATCTCAGTATATTCAAAAGGAGAACCGAAAACGAATTCCTTGTTAAGATGTGTTGTCGCATCGGTAATAGCTCCCTCAAAATTCGCCAGAGTCAGATCGTCCTGAGAAAGGAGCTCGGCGGCATTCTGAAAACAATAATCCATGCCGTTGGCATTGACGACGGCATCAAAACTGCCCGCGGAACCGCTCCATGCAAGTGCATCAGCAAGGGTGCAGTCACCCAGGAATGTCGCATGGATCCTCTGTGGCGGCAAAGTAGGCGTCGGAGAAGGCGTAGGCGTGGGAGAATTAGTGGGTGTGGGAGTGGCGACGACTTCGGACGCCAGTGTCGGAGGCGTCTCGGATGTGGGAGTCTCTTCGGACCCGTAGATCACAAAAGAAGTTTCCGCAGTATTACAGCCTGAGGCAATGAAAGCCAGCATTACGAACAAGGCTATAACCGCAAAGAAACGCTTCTTTAACACCCTTTTTCTCCTCGAAATGGTTTTTGAAAACAAGTTTTATTATAACATAACAGCCCCAGTTGAAAGCCTGTATTTTGCATTTCGTTAAATTAATTACAAGCGGTGCTTTAAGGCCCGTTTCTTTTATGCAGATTCGCGATGTCAGGACAACTGCAACAGATGACTGCGGCAGCTGCGGGAGAAGATCGCTTAATGCCCTGAAAAGATCACCCTTCGTACGCGCCGTGAGTTCCCGTATATGTGTGCTCATCGGCATTTACTATGATAAAAGGATCTTTGACGTGTTTGATCTCCCCTTCATATTCAATATCGAAGATGCTATAGAAAACGATCACCTCGTCATGGATATTGGACGGATCACCGTTTCTGGAGACTTGCGTAAAATCGTCACCTTCAAATTCGATGCTGTAGTTGTCGTCATCGTATGTAAAGATCTCCTCGACTCGCACGGTCTCGTAATACCACTGATCTGCTCTCGCGAACTGAGCAACATCTGTATCAGTAATGTTTTCCGGCATCATCTCGGCGACCTGCTCCATAACATCCCGATCAGGATCAAATATGGGTTCATCCGGATCAACGGACCCATCATCTATAGTAATGCCCTCCCCGGGTGTATATCTTATGCTGCCTTTCAGATTCAAAGTACCACCGTTACGGAATGCAGTGAACAGTAAGACTGCTATGCCGATACATACGAGCCCCCAGAAAAAGCCCATGACATTCACTTTTACGGCTTTGCGGAAGATATCCTCCGGATGATCCGGGTCGATATTTATCATAGTGCTCCCGAGATCGACATCAGCATCCTTGCCGTTGATCATACGGTCATAGATCGACTTATATGTCCGGCCTTCATATGAATACTCGAAGATTGGCGAAGTCTTAAGGAAGTAGCGGTTCGCACCGTTCTCACCGCCGTCGCGCGAGTCGACTTCCCTTACATACCCGATACAGCGGGCATTGACGTTTTCCCTGTACTTTCTGTTCTTTATCGAAAGACTTCCGAAAAAGCCGAAGATCATAAAGAGCCCGACTACTGTAAACAAACTAACACCCATCAGCAGAAAGGCCTGATTGGTACCGACGGCTTTCGTAAGGAACAGAGGCACCATGCCCGCAAGGCCGACTATACCGATAAAGATCCCGTTCTTCTTATTTCCGGTCGACGTCTGACCGTCATAATAGTTGGAACTGGTCTGCCCGGGCGAAGGTCTGAAGGCACTATAGAATCCCAAAAGGCCGAATGCGCCGAAAAAGACCGAGATCATAGCCGTGGGACCGATGAATATTTTAAGCAGAGGGATCATTACGAACAGGACGATCACCACAACGATCGGGAAGATCCTCTTCTTTTTCTTCTCGGGGACCTGTTCCCCTCTTCTTGCCGCATATTCCCTCTCGACATCATCGATATAGGAATCATCCTCGCCGAGAATGTGATCCTTAATGTCCTTAAAAGCATTCGGGAGCGCTTCCCTGCCGCGGAATTGAAAATCCGATATTATCTGTCTTGCCTCGAGATCGGTTATAAACCTGGAATTACTCTCGAACTGATCTATCTTTCCTTCTTCATATCTCATTTCCCTTACCCCCTTTCAATGCCTTCTCAAAAGCACCACATAGATTATATAAAAAAATATCCCCCCCGCCACAAAAAACGGGAGGGAATTTAAAAAGTCTTAATTATTTATCCTTCATATGCCCCGTGAGTTCCGACGTAAGTGTGTTCGTCGGCGTTACGGTACAGTAGCGGCAGCTTGCTGATATGGATCTGACCGTCTGAGCCCTCATTTTCGTCGAGGACATAGAATACGAGCAGTTCATCGTGCCAGTAGGAAACATCGTGATTGTCGCTGACCTGAGGAAATGCTGGATCATCGAACTCGATGCTGCAGCCGTTGTCGTACGAGTAGACATTACGGACATGGACAGACTCGTAGTACCACTCCTCGTTCTCATATCCGACAAAGCTGCCGACGTAATGGTCCACCAAGTCGTCTGTGATCTCCTCGGGGATCTCGTAGCCGAATGAGCTGACAAGGTTCTCGCCGATGCTCTCGGCAATGGCCTCACGCTCCTCGTCCGAGCCGAACACGAGAGTGAAGATGTTTCTTGCATTCAAGCTCTTACGGATCTCCTCTGACGGACTGGGCTTGGCGTTGTTATTGATAAATACCACTACCATCAATGCAGCTACCGCAAAGCAGATCAAAGCGGAGAAGATGCCCTTTGCCCCGACCTTTACGGAGGAATGATATACATCCTCGGGATGCTCCGGATCGATATAGATCGTCGCGGGACCGAGGTCGATATCGGCATTGGATCCGTCGATGGGACGGTCGTAAAGAGCCTGATAAGTCCTTCCCTGATATGTATACTCGAAAAGCGGCGATGTCCTGATGCTCACGTTGCCGCTGTTTCCGTGGTGGGAAGCCGACGAATGATTATGCGAGGAGCCGAGTGTCCTTACATATGCGACGGCGTTGGCGCATACTTCCTCGGTGTACTTGCGCTGCTTGAGCGTAAGAGAGCTGAAGAATCCGACTATGAGCAAGATGCCGACGGCCGTGAACATCGCGATCATCATGAGGATCAGAGCGCCGCTGATACCGAACTTACCCGAAAACAAGAGCGGGATCATGCCTGCCAGGCCGAAAAAGCCGAGGATCAGGCCGTTCTTGCGGCTGCCCGTGGACGTGGCGCCCTCATAGTGCGAATACGATCTGCCGTTGTTCTTGTATGCTGCGTAAAATCCGAAGACTGCGAAGAATCCGAAGAATACGGCCATTGTCACTGCGAAATTGAAGAATATCGATGAACCGATGACAGCGATGATCATTACGATGAACATGATAAGAGGCGTCTTCGTGGGCTTCTGCCTTTCGGGAAGATCATCGTCCCTCATCTGATCGTAGCCTGTCTTGTACGGCAGCCCCTGATCAAGTCCCGTGCCGTAACGGTCTTCGTCATCCGTGTGCTGCACCTGCGATCTCATCTGTCCCCACGCGCCGCGGAGCATCTCAACGCCGCGCTGTCTGAACTCATGTCTCAGCTCGAATCTCTCGTAACCGGACAGCTTCTTCCTCTGGTCGACGAACTGGTCGAACCTTCCTTCTACATATCTCATATGTCCACCCCCCTTTTCTGCGCCCCAATCGGCACATCCACCTTGATTATAGTTGTATTCCGCCGCTGCGCTATAAAAATGGGTCCGACTTTAAGAAATCTTAAATAATTGTCTTTTCCTTCACGGATGCCCAGAACTTATTAAGCTCCTTATCCTTAAGAGATGCCAGGATGAGCTCGATCGATTCCAAACATGTCTTTCCGAAAGAATCATGCAGGACCAGACTGCCTGATAATGATACGAACCTCAGGTGGCCGGCATCGTGGTCGGGCGCCTTGTCGATCAGATCGGCTCTGCGCTTAGCCTGCTTAAGGCATTCGGACGCTTGCCGCTTATTGCCGGACTTAAGTTCAGCGTATGCCTTTTCTGTCAGGAGCACACAATCGAACTTGTCAAGGGCATAAGGCTCGTCAGCCCTTCTGTAGGAAGCATTCTCGGAGAGGGCCGCATCAATCAGCGCCTTCGCCTCCGGGTAGTCGTTCAGCTTCAGGTAGCAGTTGAGCTTACCCATGATCAAGGTCATACGATCACCGAGCTGCTTGACCAGCGAGCGGGACAGGCACTCGTCCGCGCCCTTATAGTCGCCCCTTGCCGACATGATGTGGCCGATCCTGATATCATACACGCCGCCGGCATTGTGGGCCTTATAGATCTGCAATGCCTTTTCGGTATTGCCCATGGTCTGGTGCAGCACCGCCAGCTGGCCGTAGATGACCGTCTCGTCGATGTCGGGATCGGTGTTTTGAGAGATCAGTGACACGGCGCGCTCAAAAAGGCTCACCGAACGCATCAGATAGTCATTGTTTACGGGATTGATGCCGTATACACCGTATAAAAGCGCGCACTCGAAGACGATCGAAAAATAATTGGGATATTTCTTTAAGGCCTTCTCCGCTTCGGAAAGGCCTTCGGGGTCCATCGAGTAGGCCATCTTACGAAGGCGTGCGGCAAGAGCATCGATCCTGTTGTCCCTGACTTCATAACCCGTCAACACATCGAGCGAGACATCGAAAAAGTCCGCCATCTCGAAGATCAGCGTCAGGTCAGGCGTCGAAAGCCCCGCCTCCCACTTGTGGACCGCTCCGACAGTCACACCGAAGACGTCCGCCAGCTGCTGCTGCGTGAGGCCTTTTTGCTTGCGAAAAGCTCTTATGTTATCTGAAAGCTGCTTCTTCATATTCCGTCTCTCCATCCTCGTTATCGTTTTCGGCCATCTTCACGACCGATACCATTATGAATATAACAGATATTAAGCCAACGGTCGCCCTTAAGGGAAAAGGCATTCCGGTCTTCCTGTCGAGCTTTGAAAGCGGAAACTTGTCAACGCACAGCCGCCCTTCCTGACCTTCGGCCGTAAAAACGACAGTACAGGTACTCCCGGTGACATTTTCGATCTTCTCGATCTTTTTGACCGGCAGCCCGGGTTCGTCATCAAATAAGCCCGCGATCACCAGGCAGTGGCATCTCGTATTGTCGCCGTAGTAGTGATGCGCCTCCTTGATATATACGCCGGGCTTCAGGGAGACCGAGGGATAAAAACAGAAACCGCATATGACGAGCAACGCCGCCGACACCATCAAAACCACCGCCCATCTTATCTTTCCGTTCATAAAAGCCTCCTTATCTCATACCCTTTTCATCTGTACCGTCAGTACTGCCCTGACTAGCCTGATTGTATAGGAAGCGTTTATGATAATGAATACACTGTCAGTATATTTAGTATATTAGAATTATACCACCAGTATAGTTCTTTTAGGAAACTTCGGGGCTGTTTCCTTCGTTTTGATCCGGTCTCATCGCCTGAGCGCGGCGGCTGTTTTCCCTGGCTTCCGTTCTCCTCGGGCGCGGTGTACAACAAAATATGACACAAAAAACTCCGGATCAGCATCCCGCCGGTCCGGAGTCTTTATTTACAGATCAATAAGCTGTCAGACGTCGTGTCTTACCTTGTTGTCGACGATCTCCTTGAGCTTGGCGGCAAAGTCGGCTACGGACATGGTGCCCATGTCGCCCTCGAAGTGGCCCCTGGCGGCAACGGTGCCGTCTGCGACTTCCTGGTCGCCTACGACGAGCAGGTACTGTACTTTATCCTTAGCGCCTTCTCTGATCTTCTTGCCGACCTTCTCGGAACGGTCATCGACCTCTACGCGGAAGCCGTACTTACGAAGCTCGTCGCGGACCTTGAAAGCATAGTCCATGTGAGCGTCGGAGATCGGAAGGATACGGGCCTGCTCGTAAGCCATCCAGACGGGAAGCCATCCGGCGTACTTTTCGATCAGGTAAGCAAGTGTCCTCTCATAGCATCCGAGGCTGGTCCTGTGGATGATGTAAGGAGTCTTGCGCGAGCCGTCGGCGTCGACGTATTCCATGCCGTACTTCTGGGCGAGAAGCATGTCGATCTGGATTGTGACGAGAGTATCTTCCTTACCGAAGACGTTCTTGTACTGGATGTCGAGCTTGGGACCGTAGAAAGCGGCCTCGTCGATACCGATGGTGTACTTGACGCCGAGGTCGTCGAGGATCCTGCCCATTGTTGCCTGGGCGATCTCCCACTGCTCTGCTGTGCCTTCGTACTTATTCTTGGGGTTGGCTGGATCCCACTGGGAGAAACGGAAAGTACAGTCGTCGAGAAGTCCTACTGTGTCGAGGACATACTTGGCGAGGTCGAGGCACTCCTTGAACTCGGACTCGAGCTGGTCGGGACGGAGGATATAGTGGCCCTCCGAGATGGTGAACTGACGTACCCTGATAAGGCCGTGCATCTCACCCGAATCCTCGTTTCTGAAGAGCTTACTTGTCTCGGTAAGCCTCATGGGAAGGTCACGGTAGGATCTGCCGCGGTTCAGGAACACCTGATACTGGAAGGGGCAGGTCATGGGACGGAGAGCAAAGCACTCCTTTGTAGGATCGTCCTGGTCAGCCTTTTCGCCCATTACGAACATGCCGTCACGATAGTGATCCCAGTGGCCAGACAGCTTATAGAGCTCGCGCTTTGCGAAATAAGGAGTCATGGTGAGCTCGCATCCGCGGGAAGCCTCGAGATCCTCGATCCAGCGCTGCATGAGCTGGATGGTCTTCGCACCCTTGGGAAGGATGATCGGAAGTCCCTGGCCGATATAGTCTACAGTCGTGAAATACTCGAGCTCACGGCCGATCTTGTTGTGGTCACGCTTCTTGGCCTCCTCGATCTTGTCGAGATACTCCTTGAGCTGTCCCTTGTCGGGGAAAGAAGTACCGTAGATCCTCTGAAGCATCTTGTTACTAGAGTCGCCTCTCCAGTAAGCGCCTGCGATCGATGTAAGCTTGAAGGCCTTG
>JAFZWN010000002.1 GCA_017617295.1 Clostridiales bacterium
GGATGGATTTTGATGTATACCTTAAGCAAAAAGTTTTTGATAAATGCGGTATGCATGATACCGGATATTTTGCTTTTGACAGACTGCCATCGAGGTGTGCAAACAGCTATATTTATTGCAATGAAACAGATGATTTCCGCACGAATATTTATTCCGTCGGTGCAAAGGGGACCGGTGACGGAGGCGCATTTGTAACCGTAGGCGATATCGTGAAGTTCTGGAATGGTTTGATTGGACATAAGCTGCTTTCCGGGGAAATGGTAAAAGAGATGTTTTCAAAGCAAAGTGGTGACGGAAAAGATCCGGAAGAGGGGTATTACGGCTTTGGAGTGTGGATCATCGATAATCCCAGAGGGCAGGATTATGTGTATATGCAGGGATGCGATGAAGGCGTAAGCGCAATTTCCGAATACAATCCCGATAATGGGATGATCACTGTCATGCTCAGTAATTACGGGGATAATGTTTGGTCGAGAATGCGGAAGATCCGTGAGGAAGAGTATGCCTGATCCCGGGAAGAAATATATTAAAATTAGTTAATCAGCAAAACTACAGTCGAGATCTGTTGCCTGCTCGAGCGCACGGACAACCGAAAAGCGGATCCTTATGTGAAGTATTACACGATTATCAAGATACTTCTGACCAATGCGGTTCTTGTGCTACCATAGGAAGAGGAGTTCAGAAATATGATAACAAAGAACAAACAGTCAGAAGAAACAATAATCGAAATGGCACGGAAGGCATTTCCGGATAAGACGGTTGCAACTATCACTGAACTGACTGAGGGGATGTGCAATGTCACATACGATATCAGATTCAGCGACGGCTGTGAATGCATCCTGAAGATCGCTTCGAAAGATACGACCGGCAATACCTCGAACGAGATCGGGATGATGGCCGCAGAAGTTTCTGCGATGCAATTGGTGCGGGAGCACTGCTCCTTTAAGGTAGCGGATATCCTGGCTTACGACACTTCCAGATCCGTTTGTGACGGCGACTATTTCTTTATGGAAAAGCTTCCGGGAACAAATTACAGCTTTATCAAAGATAAACTGCCGGAGGAGGTCAACCGCGGGATCTATCGGGAGATAGGCGGGATATCCAAGCAGTTATGTAAGATCCAAAATCCGCAGTTCGGATTTCTCGGAGACACCCAAAGATACGATCACTTATCAGACTTTGTACGCACGATGCTTCAAAACCTGATAGCGGACGGGCGGAAGAAAGACGTGGACTTCGGATGTGACGCAGACCGGCTGATGGAAAGGTTTGAAAACGAGAAGCAGATATTTGACGAAGTTACCACCGCCACTATGGTCCATTGGGACATGTGGGAAGGCAATGTGTTTATAAAGGATGATCATGTGTCCGGCATCATCGACTGGGAAAGAGCAATGTGGGGCGAGCCCTTTATGGACGACCGCTTCAGAAGGCACAACCTGAATAAGGATTTCCTGGAAGGCTTCGGGCAGCAGGATTTCACCGGGTCTGAATCAAAGAGGCTTTTCTGGTATGATATCATCCTGTATATGACGATGATGGTGGAAGTCTTTTACCGGGAGTTTGAAGACAAGGGACAGTACTATTGGTCGAAAGAACAGCTGCTCGGTGTGTTGGAGTAAGGACTATGAACATCGAATTCAGAAAAGCCGAGACAGCAGACGCGAAGACTCTCGTAGATATCTACGATTCTTCTTTTTATGACGACTTTGTCCGTTACGGGGAGTGCCCCGCATACGGAAGGACCGAAGAGATGATGGAGCAGTCGATAATCGATTATCCTAAGTTCCTGATCATGTGCGACAGCCTTGCTGTCGGCTGTATCTCCTGCAAGGAGACGGAGCCCGGTACTTATGAAGTCGGGTGCCTTTGTGTTATCCCGGCCTTTCAGGGTAAGGGGATCGGGACTTCCGCAATGGAATTTGTGAAGTCATATTACAGCGGCTGGAAGAGATTTACGTTGATAACGCCGGTCGATAAGAGCGAGAACGTCAGGTTCTATACCAAAAGGTGCGGCTTTGACATACAGTCCGAAGAGACGGACGGCAACGTAAGAGTCGTACGGTTTATTTTGGAACGGCAGGACTAAGGAGTTCGCGGCCTCGATCAAGGAGAAGAGAATGAAGGAAAGATTAAAGTGGATAGCCGAAAAGTTCCATCAATATAATTCCGAACACATGGCTGCGCAGGCCTTTGGTCTTAGCGAAGATATCACCTACGATGCTCTGGTGGTCGCGCCGAGCTTTTCCCCGTACAAACTTAAGATGGATGAGTATTGTACGGTCACTACCTTAAAGGAAGGGGCTTATATTGCCGGATATCTGGTCGAGAAAGACGGGCTGAAGATCGCATGGATCAAAGTAGGGTCTTCTGCAGGTAATGTGATCGACCATCTGGCACTTTGCGCGGAGCTTTCTTTCAAAAGGATCATCTTCATAGGTGCAGTCGGAGGATTGAAAGAAGGGTTCAACCCCGGAGATATATGCACGCCGTCGTATTCGATATCGGGCAGTTATGCGGATACGCTGCTCATGAAAGAGTCCATTCGTGAAAATATGCTCTTTGAAAAAGTCTATCCTGACACAGGGTATGTGGATAAAGTGATAAGCATCGGTAAGAGCAAGGGATACGAGATAAAAAAGGGCAGTGTTTTCTGCACGCCTTCTATCGCGCTGGAGTATATCCATCTTGATGAGATAAAAGCTTTTGATACTGACCTTATCGAGATGGAGACCGCTTCGTTCTATCTCATGACCGATCTTTTTGAGCTTCCCGGTATCGCGCTGCTCGTAGTGTCCGATAATTCTGCCTCAGGCGTAGCTCTTGTTGGCAGGTCGGAGGAACAGCAGAAAGTGTACGATTACGGCAGGAACGTGATCCTTCCCGATATGATCCTGACACTGGCTTCCGAAAAGGAGCAGTCGTAATGTCAGATAATATCTTCGGACAAAAGAGAGCAAGCCGGGACAGGAATCCGTGAAGCATAAGCTGTAGAATGATAAAAAAGGAGGCGGATTATGGACAGATCGATCCTTGAATGGCTGCTGGAAGAAAAAGATCCGGAGGTTAGGCTGCGGACTTTGAAAGAATATGAAAAGCTGCCGGAAGATGATGACAGCGTGATCGAATGCAAAAAGGAGCTTTTGCAGAGCAAGGTATACGAACGCGGACTGAATAAGCTTCGAAAGGACAAGCCCTGGTCAAAGTTTGATGCCATCCTTGCTTTTGCAGAATGGGGATTGACGCGCGCTGACATCGGAAATGACATAGACGGGGAAGTTTTTTCCCTGATCGAGAGCACAGGCTTCAGGCTATTATGCGGAGAGCCGCTTCTTCTTCGGAATCTTGTCAAACTGGGATACTATCAGGAAGATATCGTAAGGAACGAGATCGGTCTTGTTCTTCAAAAGATCAAGGATGACGGCGGGTTCGGATGTATCAGCACCAACAAAAAGATCAATGATCCGAGAAAGCCACATAAGAGCTGCGCCAGGCTGACGGTGGAATATCTTATGCTTGTCGCCGAGCTTCATCTTTCGGGAGTGGTGCCGGAATGCGAGAGCGGACTAGTACATTATTTTACAAAACGGAATATATTCTACAGGACAGATGACATGAAGACTCCCATGGTGGATGTTATGCTGGGAACATTCTATCCGCCCGATCCGATCAAGATCGGTGCGCAGAATATCCTTTATCCGCTGAAAGTTCTCGGGTGCGATCCGGATTCCGAGGCGATGCAGGCCGGCTACAAGGTGCTCGACCGTCACAGGTTGGAAAACGGAAGATATGTCCTGACGGCATCCAAAAGCGTTCCGGCCTTCAAAGCCGGCAACGTCGGTGAAGAGAACAAGTGGATAACGCTCTACGCATATATGGCGCATTGATCCTTAAGTTGTCGAAGGCAAAAAACGGTAAAACCGAGCCTTATGATAAGATGCTTTTGATCCAGAGTACCAGAGCCGTCCACAAGGCCATCACTATCAGAAAGGCGATGATCGCCATGGGTGACATGGCTATGCGGTTGCGGGAAGGATCCGCCGGGTCATAGCGGACTTTTACCCTGCGCGTCATCTTGCTTAACGAAGAGATATTACCGTAACCTCTGTATTTCTCGCCGTCGACCTCAAAGACATAGTGCGCTTGATAAGAGACGTGCTTTCCGAATCCTTCGGGGGCTTCTCTTCCGTACTCGTCTGTATCGTGCCTGAAACAATCCGTTACTTTGCCGCGGGCTTTGCCTTTATACTTGGGGACAAACAGGCTTAACACAATAACGGTAAGCATGGGTATCGAGATGAAGAACATTCCCATCAGCCATATCGTGAAACCAATATCCGACATAATAATCTCCTTATCCCCTGCAGTTTATTATTTCACATTATATTCAGAAGCCCGGGAAACTGCAATGAGGATCGGCAGTCTGATATGTTATAGTAGACAAAGACTGGTAGTTGATATTGGAGACAAAAATGACTTTTGACGGAACTGAGATCTTAATAGGGAAAGGCGCCCAGGCCCAAGTCCTTCTTTATAAAGGCTTTGCGTACAAAATTTACAGAAAGTCGTACCCTGTCGAATGGATCGCATTTGAAAAGAAGCAGCAGAAGGAAGTGAACAAAGCAGGACTTTGTTCCGTGCGGTATTACGATACGGACGATCCGCATATTATCCGTATGGATTATATCGACGGCGGCCTTCTCGAGACGGCAGTCAGGGAATGCGCGGCAGGCAGGCCGGGCGACGGGATAGCGGATGTGACCGACGGGTTCAGGATGCTTTCGGATGCGTTTAAGACCGTTCATAAAGCGGATATCCGAGGGCTCGATATCCCGCGGTTTGCCGACACTGCTGCCATGGGATTAACGGAAGAACAGGGCAGGAAGATAATACCCGTTATTGAGAGGCTTTCAAGGGAGAAGGGCGAGTGCCTATGCCATCTGGATATTCATTTTCTGAACATAATGCTTCCGAGGGATAAGAGCGGGATGAAGATCATAGACTGGATGAACGCGAGGATCGCGCCGGCCGTTTTCGACTATGCGAGGACTTACGTGATATTTGAAGAAGTCTCAAAGGAAGTGCTCGATCTGTATACAGCGGCGGTCCTGCCGGATCTGAAGGAACTCGGTATCTCGGATACGGATTTTGCCGATGCGGCGGAAGTATGTTCGATCGTAAGAGCGCGCGAAAAGACGACATGACGACCGATGTGGCAAAAAAGCACACAAAGGGTTATAGTCTAACAGGAATATCTCATATGACGGCGAGGTAAGATGAAATACAAAAAGATATTTATATCATTGGCCGCGGTGATATCCTTATCACTATGTGCGTGCATAAATGATCAGGGGAAGGATAATGCAATGACAGATAACAGTATGGATACGAGCATGTTTGCGACCGGCATGGCAGCCCAAGAAGTGGAGGCAGGATCAGCCGGTACCGCCTTAACGGAAGACGGTATAGAAGCCCTCTGTCCGCCGTCAGTATATTCCGCGAGGGAGGGCATTACATACGGGGAGTTTACCCACGGGACATATTATTCCGACACGTGCGGGATGGAAAGAGGATACAGTATCCTTCTTCCCGCGGATTACAGCACGGACAGGCAGTATCCTGTGCTCTACCTTCTTCACGGTATCTTCGGGGATGAGTATTCCTTCTCGTCTGATGCCGGCAATAATATCAAAGAGATCGTCGGCAATATGGCAGCCGACGGGACTGCCCGTGAGATGATCGTCGTATGCCCCAATATGTATGCGACGACAGATCCAAACCAGCAGCCCGGCTTTGACGCCGAGGCGTGCCGTCCATACGACAATTTCATCAACGATCTCGTAAACGATCTCATGCCTTATATCGAGAGCAATTATCCCGTCCTCACTGGAAGGGAGAATACATATCTTGCAGGTTTTTCGATGGGCGGCCGCGAGACGATATTCATCGCTCTTCAAAGACCCGAGCTCTTCGGTTACGTGTGCGCGATATCACCGGCTCCGGGGCTCGTGCCGTCGTCTGACATGTTCATGTCCCATCCGGGCCAGCTGCAGGAGGAGCAGATGTGTTTTGCTCCCGGTTCAGTCGAGCCTGAAGCGTTCATCATATGCTGCGGAACAAGAGATTCCGTTGTCGGAACTTTCCCGCGGTCCTATCATGAGCTGTTCGAAAGTAACGGAACGGAGCACATCTGGTATGAGGTCCCC
>JAFZWN010000042.1 GCA_017617295.1 Clostridiales bacterium
GACCTGATCAAGCTCCTGTCGTATGTGCTTTTGATCCTGTGTATGTCCATGGTCGCGTTTCAGATGCTCCTTGTCACCATTGTATCCACATTTGACAATACGGAGAGACCTACGGAGTTTATCGGTTCTTTCGGAAATATCAACGACGGATATGAGGTCGATATAATCGATACGCAGTTCTTTGTCCATGATTATGAAGAGACATTCTTTTATAAGAATATGGCGAGGAGATAAAGAATGGAGATCAAATACCGTACTTTTCTGCTCCTGGCCTTTTCCTATCTCGCTCTCCCGGTCGCGGTCTTTTTCTTCGGCTTCTTAAAGATCGGATGGGCAATACTGTTCTCAGTAGCTTTGATCGCGGCAGCTTTTTTTATGGTCAGGGATTCTTCGGAAAAGAGAAAGATCAGGGTATCCCCGGCGCTTCTGATCGGGACTGCCGTATTCTGCCTGTTTTGGGCTTTCTTCGCCGGAATGGGAGAGTTCACGTGGACGACTGCCGACCATACCGTAAGAGCCGCGGCACTGAACGACCTGGTCAATTACGACTGGCCGGTGTTCTTCGATCTGTCAAAGCAGAGTAATCCTGCCGTATTACGGGAACTCGGGGGCGAGACCGTGGCATTTACATATTATTTTACGTTCTGGATGGTCCCCTCGCTGATCGGCAAGATCTTCGGGATAACTGCAGCCAGAGCGGCTCTCGGGATATGGGGAGCATTAGGGCTCTTTATCCTTATCCTCGGCCTTTTCTTTACGCAGAAAAAGGCTTCAGTCTCCGCGATCGTCATCTGTTTCCTCTTCGGAGGGCTTGATATCCTGCCGGATGTCTATCAGCAGTGCTTTACGGATATCGGAGTCTCGTGGGAAGGATGGAATAACCAGCTCTATATCCACGGTAATCTCTATCAGACGATGAATGTCTTTCACCAGTGTATAGCAGGCTGGATCGCTACCGTACTTCTTTTTACGGCAGATAACAGGAAAAACATCGGAACGGTCGGTTCTGTAATCTTCTGTTATTCTCCGTGGGCGACTATAGGAGCGATCCCCGTTGCTTTTTATGAACTGCTGCGTAAGAGAGAGGGGGTCAAAAGAACATCCGGCATACTGTCTTACGGTAATCTCGCGGTCCCGGTCATCATCCTTTCCGTATTCGGAACCTTTTATACTGCCAATATCGGAGCGACCGGCGACAAGGGATTCATCTGGGAGTTCATCCCGGATATCAGGAGCCTTATCCCGGCATATCTCCTGTTAGTGATCATAGAGTTCGGCATCTGGGCTCTGGTCGTTTATAAAGACGAGAAGAAAAACGGTCTTTACTGGGTATGCCTTATCACTCTTCTGATATTCCCTGTCTATAAGATGACGGAAGCCAATGATCTTCTGATGAGAGGAACCATGGTCCCGATGTTTGTCTTTACCATTTTCCTGTTGTCAAAGACGGACAATGTGATCGGTAAGGTCAAAAAGGACAGAAAGATATCGGATGTGTTTACTTTAGGCTTTTTAAGCCTTCTGTTCCTTATGGCGTTCATACCTTTTATGCTCATGACTACGATCGTTGACGGAACGATCTGTCTGTGGTCGGGAAGTGACAGGACGACCAGACCGAAGGATGAGATCGTATCGTTCGGAGATATAAGGAACGAGGAGTTTGTCGATGTCACAAAACGTCAGTTCTATGTCTACGATCATGAAGATAAGCTGTTCTACCGTATCTTCGGAAGGGGACAGGAATGAAGATAAGGATCGGTCTTGATAACTATCTGGCGGTAAGCCTTATATATCTGATCCTGCCGGTTATCGTTCTGGGATTCGGGATGATGCGTATCCCCTGGGCGGTGATACTGGGAGCTGCTCTCTTGGTTACCTCTTCATACCTTGTATTTCCGGGGCGGAAGAAAAAGGAGAAAGGACTGCCTGACTCCGAGAGCATAGAGATAAGCCCCGTCCTGTTCTTTGTATCCGTTCCTGTGATCATAATCTGGGTCTATTTTTCCGGCATAGGGGAATTCTCCTGGACCACGGCTGATCATCCCTACCGGGCGGCCGTACTTAATGATATGGTCGCTTACAAGTGGCCGGTCGTATTTGATCTGTCAAAGCAGACCGGTGCCCTTAAGGGCATGACCGGCACCAGAGTCCTGGCATATTATTATGCTTTCTGGACCATACCTGCATTGATCGGGAAGATGTTCGGTATATTTGCCGCCAGGGTCGCACTTCTGATATGGTCCGTTTTGGGAGCGTTTCTTATCCTGACGGGTCTGTTCTTCATACAGAAAAAGCCGTCATTTACTGCTCTTGCCATGCTGGTCCTGTTCTCCACATTTGATTTTATCCCGATCACTGTCATGGATATCCTGAACCTGTATGACGGGTCATGGGAAGGGTGGAATACCCATCTGAACCTTCATTCGAATACCTTTCAGATGATGAATGTGTTTAATCAGTGTATCCCGGGATGGCTTGCCACCGTGCTTCTGCTTAAGAAACGCGACTGCAGATGGGTCGGACTTACGGGAAGCATAGTATTCTGTTATTCCCCCTGGGGAGCGGTCGGGATGGTACCGTTTGCCCTGTATGTCTGGCTTTATTCCCGTGACGGTAAGATAAACCGCATAAAGGATATGCTGAGCCTGTGGAATTTCCTGCCGGCTCTTTCCGTTATCGCTTTTATGGCGCCTTTTTATTTGATGAACACATTGACGATGAAAGGATGGGCAGTGTCATTTTACAGTAGTCCCGGGGCTTTCATAATATCGGTAGTCCTGTATTTCATCTTTGAGACCGGGATATGGTTCCTTCTTCTCTGGCCGAGAAGAAGAGACCCCGGCAACATCCTTTATGACAGGAAGCTTTTCGTGAGCCTTTTGCCCGTATTTATCATACTGCCGTTCTATCTTGTCGGAGGTATAACGAATGATCTGCTCATGAGGGGATCTCTTGTCCCGCTCTTTGTCCTCTTCGTGATGTCTGTCCTTCGCCTTGACGAGACAGTTGCTCCTCTCGGGAAAGGCGGAAAACATATCGGGATCAAGGATGCGGGGATCCTCTTAACATATTTCATCGCCGCCCTGACTCCCATAATGCTCATCGTGGCGTCGATCGCGGGTTCTGCCGTAATGTATCGTGAAAACGGGTTCAATAACCCTGATACATACAGTCTGGGTTCATACGGTGATGTCCGCGATGAGGAATTTGAACAGAATGTCCTGTCGGTATATCTTGCCGACGGTTATGAGGATTCGATATTTGCCAGATATATAGCCCGGTAAGTTTTTGGATCACTTCCGGGAGTCTTCTTCTGCCTTGATATAGACAGGTCTTCTCTTGACTTCCAAAAATGTCCTTCCGATATATTCTCCGAGGACTCCGAGTGCCATCAGTATCAGTCCGCCGATAAACAGGATGAAACAGAGAAGCGAAGGGTAACCCGGAACATCATTATAGATCCTTAAGATGATCGCTCTGATAAAGTAGTAGAGCATGTATGTAAATCCCGCGAAAGCGGAAGCAAATCCGCAGTAAGTGGCCAGTCTCAAAGGAGCAACAGTGAATGAGACTATACCGTCGATCGCGTATTTAAACAGTTTCCAGAAGCTCCACTTTGTCTCGCCGGCGACTCTCTCGACATTCTGATGAGCTATCCATTTTGTCCTGAAGCCGACCCAGGCGAAGATACCCTTTGAGAAGCGCTGACGCTCTGAAAGCTCGAGTATGGCATCAACGACGCATCTTCTCATGAGCCTGAAATCACGGGCTCCGTCCGCGATCTCGACTTCTATCATCCGGTTTATCAGTCTATAGAACATCCTGGCGAAGAAACTCCGGATCTTAGGCTCGCCTTCGCGGTTCACGCGCCTGGCGGCTACTATGTCTGCCTCATCGTTTTCGAGGGATCTGATCATGGAGGGGATAAGGGACGGCGGATCCTGCATATCCGCATCCAGTATGGCCACGTAGTCGCCTTTGGACTTCTGAAGGCCCGCATACATGGCGCTTTCTTTTCCGAAGTTTCTCGAGAAGACCACATATCTTACGTCCTTGTCCTTCTCGGCCAGCCCCTTGATGACTTCCTTTGTGCGGTCCTTTGAGCCGTCATCGATGAAGATGAACTCAAAATCGTATGAGGTCTCGGCGGATCTTACGTCGCAAAGGGCATTATAGAGAAAAGGAAGCGATTCTTCCTCGTTGTAACAGGGGACTATCAGGCTTATGAGCATAAGGGACCTCCGATATGTGTTTAAGATATCCGATATTTGTATTATAATCTAAAAAGTACTTTTTTGCGGAGGAAATAATGAAAGAAGCGTCCTCTTTGAAACCGGGATACATCAGGGAACCCCTGATCGCTGCTCTTATCACTGCGATATCATTTCTGGTCATGTGTGTCTCGGGTTCGGTATACCCGCTCGGAAAATACACCATATTGGTCAGTGATCTTGAAGCCCAGTATGCCCCTTTTCTGTTCTTCTGGAAGAATCATATTCTCGGTCTTGATCTCTCGCATCCGATACAGAGCCTGACCTATTCGTTCGGAATGGGCGCGGGCAAGAATATAATGAGCACTTTCGGTTATTATCTCGCGAGCCCTCTTAATATCTTTGTCTTTCTGTTTGACGAGACATGGGTAAACCAGTTTATCGAGTTCCTGATGATCGTCAAGCTCTCGGCGGCTTCGGCTTTCATGTGCCTTTTTGTTCACGAGAGGAGCAGCAGTAAGGATGCCAGATGGCCGGTCCTTTTCGGCGTCATGTATTCTTTCTCGTCTTTTGCCGGAGCCTTCATGTTCAATATCATGTGGCTCGACGGATATGCCCTCTTGCCCCTTCTTCTGTTCTTTACGGAGAGATTCATGGTATCCGGCCGCAGAAAGGGTCTTATCTTTACTCTTCTCTGGCTGTTTATCTCCAACTACTATATCGCTTATATGGCCGGTATCGGTTCTTTCTTCTATCTGATCGTAAGGATGATAGAGGAAGGTTATTTCAGCAACTTTAAGAAAGCTTTCAGAAAGATCGGAGTATTTGTCCTTAACGCTATATGCTGTGGTCTTTGTATCGGGTTGATCCTGATCCCGGTGGGACTTGACACTATCCGTAACGGGGATCCTCTTAAGGAAGCTTCCAACGGGGAATATGTCGGTTTCTCGCTGATCGATATCGTAGACGGGCTTTTTATAGGAACCCCGGGAGAGTTCGGCGACGTGCTTCCCGGAAACCTTCCGTTCGTCTTTATCAGCCTTCTTGTCACCATATCCTGCGTGATCTATTTTTTGAGCCCCGTATTCTCGGGCAAGAAGAGAAAGATCCGTGCCGTATTGTTTGCACTTATATATCTCTGCCTGGCGGTAACATTCCTGGATAACGCATGGCAGGTCTTTGATTCCCCCAACTGGTTCTGGCACAGGGAGTCTTTTGTATTTATGCCTCTTTTCATACTCTGTTCTCTTGAAGTCCTCGAGAAGATAAAGGAGGTCGACAGGAAAGATATAGGCAAAGCCGCCGTCATCATATTTGTGCTCCTTTTCGTAGCCCAGAGCTTCGGAAAGATGAAGAAGGCCGATCCCATATTCCTTGCAAATATAATCTATATCTGCATATTCTTCTTTCTCCTTCTCCTTCTCAAGAAGGAAAAGTGGCATGAGCAGCTCCGTAATATGCCCAGGATCGTTCCGATGCTGGTGGCTATCTTTACGGTATTCGAAGTCGTGGCGGTAAATACCATGTTTTCCGCAGGTATAGATACACTGGCTGTCCATTACGGCGAAGCCGATACTTATATCGATTCGGTGATCGTGGCAATGGATTGTGCCAATGCTTCTTCGATAGTAGGAAACGGCATGCGCCACGAGACAGAGAACGTTGCCGTCCGCGGAGCTTCGATAATAGAATCCAACGGTTCATATTATTCGGGATCGCGCGGGATAACCCTATTCAATTCCGCTTCTAACAAGAGCTTCCACAGATTTTTGAAGCAGCTCGGCTATTCGGTAAATTATAACTACTTTGCCGCAGGCTATAACTGTTCTTCCCCCGATACAGATGCTTTCTTCTCTATCGGGACCCTTAACACGAGACATCCGTATTCGCTGGCCCGCTTTGTCATCGAGGATGAGCTCGGCGTGGGACTGTCGTTCTATATCAACGACAATGTTCTTCCCGTAGCATTCCCGGTGAGCAGCAGCGCATATGACTTTGATTTCTACAGTCTCGAGACCGATAATACCGACAAGGATTATCTGTCATTTAGAAATTCCTGGTATAATTCCCTTTTCCCGGATACATTTACGGAAGACTTCTTCAGAAGTGTCAGCGGCGTTCGCGTTACACCTGTCAATGCGACTTCTGTCAACACGGCCGATTACTATACTGAAGAAGGCTTTGTAAGCTACGAGGAGCCGGAAGACGAGAAGGACAGTGACAGTACCGGTAATCCTGATACTTCTTCCCTGGAGACCGAAGATCTCTACAAAGATTCCAAGACAACGCTTTACCGTATCAATACTGAGATCCCGATCATCCTTAGCTGCGATTTCGTGGCTCCGGTATCGGGCGAGTATTATTTTAATCTGTCGGCACCGAGAGTGTTGAACGAGGCAAGTATCTATGTTAACGGCACGGTCATCAATTCCTATGCCGAGGGGTCATTCTATTCCGTTAACGAGAGGCTCGGAACGTTTGAAGCGGGAGAACGGGTAAATGTATCGGTTACTTCCAACAGGCCGTCTTTCGTCTACGAGGGCATCAACATTGCATACTTTGACAAGGAAGCCTTTGATGAGATGTTTGCGGGAACTGACGTATCTAACGTGACTGTTACCGAGCTTACGGACGGATATGTAAGACTTCAAAGTAACCTCAGATCCGGCCAGAGGATCCTGACGACGATCCCCTATGAGGAAGGATGGACACTTTATATAGACGGACAGAAGACCCCGATCGCTGTTTACCAGAATGCCCTGATCGGTATCGATGCAGGAACAGGCGAGCACGAGATCATCCTGTCATTTGAGGCTCCCGGGCTTAAAGCCGGCGCGGCGAGCAGTATCCTCGGCATCATCGGACTGGCCGTTATGGGGATAATGTCAAAAAGAAAGCCCGATAAAAAAGTAAGAACAAAGGTTGAGACCAAGTAAACATATTGGAGGTATGAGTTTATGAGTTACAAAGACACTTATCAGATCTGGAGCACCGATCCGTATTTTGACGGGAAGACCAGAGAGGAACTTCTTTCCATAGGCGGTGACGAGAAGGAGATAGAGGACCGTTTCTATAAGGACCTCGAGTTCGGTACAGGAGGACTTCGCGGTATCCTCGGTGCAGGTACGAACAGGATGAACGTTTATACGGTTGCAAAGGCTTCCGCGGGTCTTGCCAACTATATCGTTGATTCGGGCAAGGATGCGATGGAGCGCGGAGTAGTCATCTCATACGATTCCAGGCACTTTTCTCCCGAGTTCGCCGAGATCGCGGCGACCACTCTGGCGGCATACGGCGTAAGAGTCCGTCTTTCCGATGAGCTCCGTCCCGTTCCCATGTGTTCCTTTGCGGTAAGATATTTCAATGCTTTTGCGGGCGTAATGGTAACCGCTTCCCATAATCCTCCCAAGTATAACGGTTATAAAGTATACGGCGAGGACGGCGGTCAGGTGACCAATGAGGCCGCATCGGCTATTCTTGAGAATATGGCCAGGTTCGCCGATGTCAGGACGATCCGCACCATGGAGCTTTCCGATGCGCTGGATCAGGGTCTTATCACAAGATTCGGACCTGAAGTCGATATCGACTACACGGCTATGCTCACGGAGCTCGTCATAGATAAGGGCGCCATAGAGAGACAGTCCGACATGAGTATCATCTATACTCCCCTTCACGGCTCGGGAAACAAGCCCGTAAGACGAATCCTTCGGACAGTAGGCTTTAAGAACGTGACGATAGTTCCCCAGCAGGAGATCCCGGACGGATCGTTCCCTACCGTAAAGACACCCAACCCCGAAGATCCCGCAGCTCTCACGATGGGCATCGAGATCGCCAAGAAGACAGGGGCATTGCTCGTATTCGGTACCGATCCCGACTCTGACAGACTCGGTATCGCCATCCGCTGCGCCGACGGATCCTATAAGTGCCTTACCGGCAATCAGGTCGGACTTATGCTCCTTGACTATATCCTTGATTCAAAGAAGCAGGCCGGGATCCTTCCCGAGGATTCTTTCGTTTGTACGACCATAGTATCGAGCAAGCTCTGCGCTTCCATCTGTAAGGCGTACGGCGTCGAGCTTCAGGAGACGCTGACAGGCTTTAAGTTCATAGGCGAGAGGATCAAGATCGATGACGAGTTCGGCAATAAGCACTTCCAGTTCGGCTTCGAAGAGAGCTACGGATATCTTTCCGGAACGAGCGTAAGAGATAAGGATGCTGTCGTGGCGGCAATGCTCGTCTGCGGTATGGCAGCCCAGTCAAAGGACAGAGGCGAGACTCTTCTCGACAGGCTCGAGGGCATCTACAGGAAGTACGGTTACGGCTATGAGCAGGCAGTAAGCTTTACTCTCGAGGGCAAGGAAGGCCTTGATAAGATAAAGGGCGCTATGGACGAACTTCGTTCCGAGCTTGAAGCATGCAAGAACTCCGACGAGGCAAAGGACCTGATCGGAGGACCTTCGGTAGTAGCGGTAAGGGATTACAGCAAGTCCGTAAGATACGATTTCTCGGGAGGAACTGTAACGACTACAGAACTCACGCTTCCCAAGTCCAATGTGCTCCTTTACGAGCTCGGCGGTGACAAGGGACTCGACTGGGCATGCGCCAGACCTTCCGGAACAGAGCCCAAGCTCAAGATCTATTTCGGTGTTTATGATAAAGAAGACAGGGAAGCTCAGGACAGGCTTTCAAAGATCAAGTCCGAGATGTCTTCCTACGTTCAGGGCAAGCTCTGATCCGTCTTAAAGGAAAGGAAGGAAACAGGGCTTGATAGCTTTCAATATGCAGCCTTTGGCTCTGGGAAACCTGACAGGTATCGGGTATTATGCCGCCAACGTAATGAAGGAGCTCGTACCCATACTCGACGAAGACCACGAGCTGCATGTGTTCGACTTTATGGACAGGAACGGTGCCGCCTCGATGCTCCAAAAGCATCTGGGCGGTGCTTTTGACGTCTCCAAACTCCATACGGTCACTTCTGTTCCGCTGTCGCTCTATATCAGAGCGGGAAACGGCGGCAAGCTCTTTCCCTACGAGAAACTGGCAAAGTCAGATGCGGATCTGACTGTGTTCTTTAATTTTCTCTGTCCGCAGGGGATAACCGGGGATAATATCATCACGATATACGACATGGTAAGTTCGCGCTATCCCGAGACCATGCAGAGCAGGAACAGGAGGCTTTTGAAGCGTTTCCTGAAGCCCTCGGCGGATAATGCTTCGTATATAATAACGATCTCCGAGTTTTCAAAAAAGGAGATCATCGAGCTCCTCGGTGCTCCTGAGGAAAAGGTCAGGGTCGCCCACTGCGGTGTGGACACGTCTTTTTATTCGCCTTTTGAATCCGAAGTGGAGGAGAGTGCCGGGAGGGCCTATCTTGAGAGGACTTACGGTATCGGCAGGTACATCCTTTATGTCGGGACTTTGGAACCGAGAAAGAACATAATCACGATAGTCAGGGCTTTTGAAAAGGCCGCCTCTTCGCATAAGGATGTCAAGCTCGTTCTGGCGGGGGGCGTCGGATGGAAGAGCGAAGAGACAATGAAGGTCATTGCCGGGTCGCCTTTTTCCGACCGGATCGTTCGGACCGGATACATAAGCGATGAGGACAAGAGGCTCTTATACAGGGGAGCGGAGTTCTTCGTATTCCCGAGCCTTTACGAGGGGTTCGGAATGCCTGTGACAGAGGCAATGGCATGCGGTACTCCTGCGGTGATCGCCGATACGTCGAGCCTTCCCGAGGCATCGGGAGGTCTTGCTTTGGCTTCCCCGGCAGAAGATGTATCGGGCTTTGCGGATATATTCGATCAGATATTAAGAGGAGACGCGGTACTCCCGTCTTCCGAAGAACTTATCCGGGCCGCATCCAAATTCACCTGGAACAATGCGGCAAGGGTTTATAACGATACATTCGGTATGTTATAATGTCTAACTGAAAAAATATAAAATAAATATATATGGGAGATTCTGTCATATGAAAAGAGCACTTATCACCGGTATCACCGGACAGGACGGTTCGTATCTTGCCGAGCTTCTGCTTGAGAAGGGTTATGAGGTTTACGGCATCTGGAGAAGAAAGGCATATGTCGACTACGGCAATATCGAGCACTTAAAGGACAAGGTTACTCTTATCTATGCCGATATGACAGACCCTGTATCCCTCATGTCCGCCATGAAGATATCCCTGGCTGATGAGGTATATAACCTCGCAGCCCAGTCGTTTGTCGCCACATCATGGGATACGCCTCTGGGAACCGCCGATATCGATGCCATCGGTGTTACGAACATGCTCGAGGCAATAAGGATCGTTAATCCTTCCGCCCGTTTCTATCAGGCTTCCACTTCCGAGATGTTCGGAAAGGTACAGGAGATCCCCCAGAAGGAGACGACTCCTTTCTATCCCCGTTCACCCTACGGTGTAGCAAAGCTCTACGGACACTGGATCACCAAGAACTACAGAGAGAGCTATGACATGTTCGCATGTTCCGGTATCCTCTTTAACCATGAGTCCGAGAGAAGAGGACTTGAGTTCGTAACGAGAAAGATCACCAATGCTGCTGCCAAGATCTCCGTTGGTCAGCAGGAATGCGTCGAGCTTGGCAATCTTTCCGCCAAGAGAGACTGGGGTCACTCCAAGGATTATGTCAGAGCCATGTATCTCATGCTCCAGGCAGATCATCCCGATGATTACGTTGTTGCAACGAATGAGACAAGAACGGTAAGGGAGTTCGCCGAGAGGGCCTTCGCTCATGTAGGCATGGATATCGCCTGGGAAGGTGAGGGCGTAAACGAGGTCGGTATCGACAAGAAGAGCGGCAAGACCGTAGTAAAGGTCAACCCCAAGTTCTTCCGTCCCGCTGAAGTCGAACTCCTTATCGGAGATCCCACAAAGGCAGAGACTGAGCTCGGATGGAAGAGAGAGATCACTTTTGACGAGCTTGTAAAGAGAATGGTCGAGAATGACCTGAGGATCGTTAAGAATTCATGAGCAAAGCACTTGTAACCGGAATCTGCGGCTTCGCCGGCAAGTCCCTGAGAAGAGAGCTCGAGGCATCCGGATATGATGTTTACGGTGTCGATATAGTTCCTTCGGATGAGAAGGTCTTTAAGACCGATCTTCTCGACCGCGAAGCTACGAAGGATCTTATCGGCGATATAAGGCCGGATGTAATTTTTAATCTGGCGGGACAGGCTTCGCCTATCATATCGTGGCAGGATATCAACCTTACCATGCACCTGAATGTCGATCTGTCGGTCAATATCGCAGAGAGCGTCAGATCCGTGGCTCCCGGTACCCGCATGATTTTTATCGGTTCCGCCAATCAGTATGACATGAGCGTGTCGGAGGACGGCCTTATCGGGGAGGATACCCCGAAGGTCAGTAATTCCCCGTATTCGATATCGAAGAATGCCCAGGAAGACATACTTGCACTTATGGCGAAGAAGTACGATCTGGATATCATAATGACAAGATCGTTCAATCATATCGGACCCGAGCAGCGTCCGGGATTTGTCATTACCGACTATTCGCAGAGGATAGCTCAGCTCGAAGCCGGCAAGATCGATACGTTTACCTACGGCAACCTTAATTCCTGGAGAGATTTCTCGGATGTCAGGGATGTCGTAAGAGCCTACCGTCTTATTGCCGAGAAGGGCAGGAGCGGGAATATCTATAATGTCGGTTCCGGAGAGAGCTATTATATCAGGGATCTTATCGGGATCCTGGTGGATATGAGCCCCGAAGCGCAGAGCAAGACAGTTTTGCCGGAGAGACTCCCTGACAATGCCCTGATCCATTACAGGGGAGATCTGAGCAGGCTTAAGTCCGATACGGGTTACGAGCCCCGCTATGATGTGAAAGAGACCGTATCTTCTGTGCTCGCGAGCTACAGAGCACTTGAGAGATAAGGATTTCGGGCGCTTTTTACAGATATGTTCAAAGAGATATACAAATACAGAGAGATGATATATACGATGGTCAGAAAAGACCTGCGCGGAAGATACAAAGGTTCCGTGCTGGGCTTTCTCTGGACGTTCATTAATCCGCTCCTGCAGCTTGTCGTATACTATTTTGTCTTTTCCATGATACTCGGGAATAATATCCCGAAGTTCTATCTGTATCTTTTTGTCGGACTTATCCCGTGGATATTCTTCTCTGCATCGCTTACCGGAGGCTCCATATCCATAATCGCGCAGAAGGATCTGATAAAAAAGATCTATTTTCCGCGTGAGATAATACCCATTTCTTATGTGACATCGTGCTTCGTCAATATGCTCCTGAGCTTTGTCGTCGTTATAGCCGTTGTCATCTTCTCGGGAGTAATGCCTTCGATCCTCGGTATCATCTGCCTTCCGGCCATAATGCTCGTCGAATACCTGCTTTGTCTGGGAATGGCTCTCATAACATCGGCACTGACCGTTTATTTCAGGGATCTTGAGCATATCCTCGGTATCGTGTCGATGGCATGGATGTATGCGACTCCGATCTGCTACCCTGCATCGCTCGTAGTAGAGAAGCTTCCTGAGAGATTCGTTTTCCTTTATAACCTGAATCCCATGACTCCGATAGTCGAAGCATACAGGGCCGTCCTTTACGAAGGCGGGATCCCCAGAATGGAGACGCTCCTGTCTGCTACTGCTCTCGGAGCCGTTTTCCTGATCATAGGAATATTCGTCTTCAGGAAACTGAACAGAAACTTTGCGGAGGAACTTTAAAGTCATGCCCGAGAACGAAGAACAGTTTGCCATCAGGGTCAAAAATGTCAGCAAGGGCTTTAAGATCTATTATGACAAGGGAGCGAGCCTTAAGGAGCGCCTTCTCTTCCGCGGACGCGACAAATATCACGAGAGAGTGGTATTAAAGGACATAAGCCTTGATATCAAAAGGGGAGAGGTCATCGGTCTTATAGGCCATAACGGCTGCGGAAAGAGTACTCTTTTAAAGCTCATGACCAAGATCCTTTATCCCGACAGCGGCGAGATAGAGGTAAACGGCAGGGTATCGAGCCTTCTTGAGCTCGGCGCGGGCTTCCATCCCGACATGAGCGGACGTGAGAACATCTATACCAATGCATCCATCTTCGGTCTGTCCAAAAAGGAGATCGACAGGAGGCTCGACGCGATAATATCCTTCTCGGAACTCGAGGAGTTCATCGATAATCCCGTAAGGACATATTCTTCGGGAATGTACATGAGGCTTGCCTTCTCTGTTGCCATCAACGTTGATGCCGACGTTCTTCTGATAGACGAGATCCTGGCCGTAGGAGATACCAATTTTCAGGCCAAGTGCTTCAATAAGCTCCAGGAGATCAAGAGCAACGGGACCACGATAGTAATAGTCTCCCACTCTCTTAATCAGATCGAGAGCATCTGTAACCGCTCCATCTGGATCCATGACGGCGGCATCAAGGCCGACGGATTCCCTAACGACGTCCATATGGATTACCTGACTTTTATGAGCAAGCTCCGTCAGATCAAGTCGAGGGAGATCGAGGAGGAGAGCAATGCCGCCAAAGCCGAGATCGCAGCCAGGAAAGCAGCCAAGGAAGCTAAGGAACTCGCCAGGCTCGAAGAGGAGAGGAGAAGGGAAGCTGCCAGGAAGAGATGGGGGTCGCGCGAGTGTTCTATCACGAACATCTATGCCGGAGATCTGCAAGGTAACGATAACCGTGTCATAAGAGTCGGAGATCCCATAAAGTTCCGTATCGACTACCGTGTTGATATCCCGATAAAGGATGCAGTTTTCGGTATAGGCATATTCAGGGCGGATGGCATGTATGTTTACGGTACCAATACAAGGATCGAGAACTTCAAGAAGTTCGATCTCGAGAAGGACGGATCCTTTACGATAGTCCTGGAGCGTTATAATATGCTGCCCGGAAAATATATCGTGGGATTCTCGATAGAGTACGGCGACGGCATTCCCGTGGATTACTGGAAGACGGCCTGCGAGATAGAGACTTATTCCGAGGTATCGGATGTCGGTTCCGTAAGGCTCGATCACACCTGGGAGTTCTCGCAGGACGGGATCGAACAATGAGATATGAGAAGTACAGAAAAGTCCTGCTCGACTGCAGACCCGAAGGGATCGGATTCGCAAATGAGGCGGTACTCTATTTCTGTGAATTTTTTGACCGTTTTGCCGGTTTCTTTACGGTCTACCCGGAAGTCGTCCTCATATTAAGAGGCGAAGGACAGGATCAGGTCAGGATCCCGGTAAAGCACAAGGAAGATATTGCAAGGGAAAAGGAGTTCTGTTCGGATGACGAGGTCATGGGCAGGAAAGAGGGTGAAGTCATGATCATACCGTATACTCCTTCGGATGATTATACAAAGCAGCTGCGAAAGACTGTTTCTTCCCCTCTTCTTGTGTCGGGCAGATGCTCCGCCGCTGTCGAGGATGTCAGAGCGAACGGCTGCGGGCTTTATTACAACGATTTTTACGAGTTCGAGGGGGGACTTTCATACCTTCTCGGAAAAGACAGCATATTTAAGTAAGGGGGCAGAAGGAAATGTCACTTAACGAAGAAGAAAAGACAGGATCGGTTGATGTTGAAAAGATAATGGAGCAGATCCGTGACGAGATCGAAGTCTCGGGAGCTCGGGATATCCCTCTGTCCTTTGAAGATAAGGGAGCGGCAGGCCCTGCGGCTACCGTCACCGACGGCTCTAAGCTCGGTGATGCCGTGGAATATCTGTCCTATAATTACGAAGTCCAGCCGTATCAGCTCCTTACCGGCAATCCGGTCAAGGTCTTTATAAAGAAGGCCATAAGGAAGATCGCAGGCTTCTTCTTCCTGCCCATAGTAGGCCAGCAGAATACGCTTAATTTCAATTTCTTCCTTGTAAGCGAAGCTGTAAGGGAACAAAGAGACGAGATAGAGGAACTTAAAAAGGTCCTGTCTGATATGGAGAACAGGGTCAAGAGCCTTGAAGGAGAAAAGTCATGACAGCCCGTGAGATGATAGAGCAAAAGGCTTCTGATCTGGGATCTGTCAGAGGCAGCGTCAGTCTTCCCGTCGACTTTGAGCAGATAAGCATGCTCGCGGGGATCTCTGCGGATGAAGCGTTATCCGGTGTGATCAGTAAGATCAGGGAAGATCACAGGATCGTATCCCAGTATCGAAGCGTCGGGGAGAAGATCGGAGGAGGTCTTTTCGGTTTCTATATCAATCACTCGGTAGATCAGCAGAATGACGTGAACGAGAATCTCGCAACGGTATTTTCCGAGTTTGACGAACTCTCGAAGGAAAAGGCCGAGCTGCTCGGCAGGATCAATGATCTGTCCGTACGGATCATGAAGCTGGAGAAGGAAAGATGCAGATAATTCAGATACTCACCACCGTATCGTTCGGAGATGCCGTAAGCAATGACTGCCTGGCGATAAAAAAGCTCCTTGAGAGCCGCGGCTATAATACCTCGGTATATGCCGAGAATCTGGACAAGAGGATAAAGGATCCCGATATCCGTTACTTTAATAAGCTAAAAAATGTTTCCAAGGATGATATCATCATCTATCACCTTTCCACGGGGACTATACTGAACCGTAAGATAAAGAGCCTGCCGGGCAGAAAGTACGTTATCTACCATAATGTCACCCCGCCGATATTCTTCGTGAAATACAGCGGCAAGCTCGCCAAACTGTGCAGCAAGGGCGTCAGCGAGGTTAAGGATCTGAAGGATACTTTCGAGGGCGGATGCTGTGATTCGCAGTATAATCTCGACGAACTCCGTTCTTACGGATATACCTGTCCGCTGTCGGTCAGGCCGATACTTATCCCTTTCGAGGATTATAAGAAAGAACCGGATCCCGAAGTGGTGTCCCGTATGAGCGACGGCGTTAAGAATATCCTCTTCGTCGGACGTGTGGCTCCGAACAAGTGTCAGCAGGATCTCATATCCATGCTCTATGCATATAAGAAGATGTATTCCGATCCCGTAAGGCTCATACTGGCCGGTAACGGTGGGGGAATGGAGAAATATGTAGCCAGGCTCAAGTGCTATGCCGATAACCTGGGTCTTAATGCCGATGTGGTCTTTACCGGCCAGATCTCATTCCCCGCTATCCTGGCATATTACAGTACGGCAGACTGCTTCGTCTGCATGAGCGAACATGAGGGATTCTGCGTCCCTCTTGCCGAAGCCATGTGCTTCGATGTTCCGATACTGGCATATAGCTGCTGCGCGGTCCCAGGCACTCTGGGAGGTACAGGGATACTTCTGCAAGACAAGGATCCTTCCGTCGCGGCGGCTTATCTTCATGAGATCCTTAATGATGAGGCTCTTCGCGGGAAGATCGTAGAGGAACAGAGGGAGAGACTTAAGGACTTTTCATATGAGAATGTCTCGAAGCTGTTTATGGAGCAGCTGGAGAGCTTTATCGGAGGAAATAAGTGAAGCTTTGTTTTGTAGTTCAGAGAAGCGGTCTGGAAGTTAACGGGGGCGCGGAAGTCCTCGCGCGTCAGCTCGCCGAGAAGACGGCGCTCCTGACGGAACATGAAGTCGAGATCGCTACCACCAAGGCCATAGATTATGTCACATGGAAGAATGAATATACCGCCGATACCGAGGAATTGAACGGTGTCCTTATAAGAAGATTTCCCGTCGTTTCCGAGAGGGACCAGGATAAGTTCAATAAGTTTACGGAGAAGATGCTCGCCTCGGGTGATGATATATCCGTTCAGGAAGAATGGATGAAGATGCAGGGACCGAACACTCCCGCGCTTATCGACTGGCTTACCGAGAATAAGGACGATTACGACTGCTTTATCTTCATGACATATCTTTATTACACAACGTATTACGGACTGCGCGCCGTAGGAGATAAGGCCATATTCATCCCCACGGCCCACGAGGAGTGGCCGATACATTTAAAGATGTTCGAGGAGATGTTTAAAAAGCCGAAGTTCTATTACTACAACACCATAGAGGAAAAGATACTCGTTAATTCCCTTTTCCCTTTTACGGCAAACTTCCCCGACAATAACGGGACTGGCGGCGCAGGCGTCGATGTCCCTTCGGAAGTATCCGCTTCGGCCTTCAGAAGCAAATTCGGGATCGATGGGGACTTCATGGTCTATGTCGGAAGGATAGACGAGAATAAGTGCTGTCCCGAACTCTTCACTTACTTCAGAGAGTATAAGAAGAGGAATCCCGGATCGGATATCAAGCTCGTCCTGATGGGGAAAGAGATCATAGAAGTTCCCAAGGCCGACGACATCATATCCCTGGGATTTGTATCGGAGGAAGATAAGTATAATGCCATCAAGGCATCGAGATTCCTGATACTGCCTTCGAAGTTCGAGAGCCTCTCGATCGTAGTCCTCGAGGCCATGTGCCTGGGGCGTCCGGTGCTGGTAAGCGGTCAGTGCGAAGTGCTTCTGGGGCACTGCAGAAGATCCAATGCGGGACTATATTATATGAACTACTACGAGTTCGAAGGTGCGGTCAATTTCTATCTTCGGAACAGCGGTACATGCGACCTCATGGGGGCAAACGGGATAAGATATGTAAATGACAATTATTCCTGGGAGGGTATCATAAGCCGCCTCGATGATATAGTCAGAAAATACTTCTGATCATCTTTTCTCTGAAACGGTCTTAAGGATAAAATCCCCGACAGCCTTTGCGAAGCCGTCCTCTTCGCATGTGTCCGTTATATATTCGGCTGCCTGTAGAAGCCTCGGATCGCTTCCTTTCATGGCTATCGGATGCGAAGACGAAAGGAGCATCGACAGGTCATTCTCCGAATCTCCCAGAGCAAACGTCATATCAGAAGAGATCCCCAGATGACCGGCTATAAAGCGGAGTCCCGTCCCCTTGCTTATCCCTTTGTTCATCACATCAAAAAAGCCGCCTGCGGAACTTACCAGGTCAAGGGAAGGATAACTTCTGACCATATCGAGTTCATCGTGCCGGGGTTCTATAATGAGGAACTTATTGAACTTCGGAAGCGGCCGGCCGAGATCATCCTCTGTAAGATGATAAAGCGGAGCCTGAAGATCAGGGGGGAGGCTTCTGTTATAGTCTTCAAGGAATTCGCCTCTGAGGCTTCCGGGCATCAGATATATCCCGTCCGGACCGTAAAGCGTCGCATTGGTATTCCTTTTGATGAACAGTTTCAGGAGATCTCTTGCGGTCTCTTCTTCGATAAGGGAAGAGAATATCTCGCGCCTGCTGAGAGGATCGTATATCGAAGCGCCGTTACTGGCGATCACAGGGCAACGAAGATCCAGGTCCCTTATATATTTGGTGGTCATGTAAAAGGAACGTCCGGTCGACAGTACAAAGGCTCCGCCCATATCCCTGATACGGTTTACGGCCTCGATGTTACGCGAAGATACGTCACACCCCGGCATAAGGAGCGTGTGGTCCATATCGCTTGCTACCAGAAAAAGCCTGTTCATGTGGATAATTCTACAATACTTGGGGTATAATTCAACTACTATTCAAACGGGGAGGCATAAGATTATGCATAAGACGGCTGTTATCATGGCGGGCGGCGGCGGAACGAGGTTCTGGCCGGTATCCAGGATGGAAAGGCCCAAGCAGCTGGTAAGACTTACGGGTAATGACGTTATGATCAACGAGACCATAAAGCATTACGACCACGTAATAGGAAGAGAGAATACTTTCATCGTTACAAACGAGAAGCAGGCAGGTCTTATGGACGAAGTCCTTTTCGATGAAGTCCCGAGAGATCATATCCTGGTCGAGCCTGTACAGAGGAATACGGCTCCCTGTATCATATATGCCGCGATGACGATAAAGAAGCTCTACGGAGATGCCGTTATGGCAGTTCTCTCCGCAGACCATAATATAGGCAATGTGAAGGAATACGAGAGAGTGCTTTCGCTTGCTCTCAAGACTGCCGAAGAAGAGGGGAAGATAGTGACTATCGGTATAGAACCCTCGTTTCCGTCGACAGGCTACGGTTATATCAGATATGCCGGGGAGGCAGATTCGGAGGTTAAGGACCTTATCAGGTTCGTAGAGAAGCCCGAGCTTTCTATTGCCAAGGAATATGTGGAGTCCGGCGAGTATCTCTGGAATTCCGGAATGTTCATCTGGAAGGTATCGGTCATCCTCGATTACTTCAAGAAGCTCCTTCCCGATATGTATGAAGCCATGGATAATATCTACGATAAGCTCGGTACCCCCGAAGAGGCTTCCGCGATCGCTTCTGTCTACCCCACCCTTGAGAAGGTATCGGTGGATTACGGCATAATGGAAAAGGCCGAAGGCGTAAAGGTCATCCCCGCAGACTTCGGATGGAGCGATGTCGGCTCCTGGGATGCGCTGGATGATGTATTCGATCACGATCCCGAAGGCAATATCAGATCCGGAGATGCGGTCCTGATAGACTGCAGCGGAAGCGTGTTCTTTGACGATTCGGGCGATAAGCTCCTTACGGGTATCGGACTTAAGGATACCGTCGTCGTACAGACAAAGGATGCCATACTCGTAGCGGCCAAGGATCAGGTGCAGAAGGTCAAGGATATGGTGGATAAGTTAAGATCCGAGGGAAGGGAGGACCTTCTCTGACATGAGGATCGCCATAGATCTGACATCGACTCCCAGGAATAAGACCGGAATCGGAAGATATATGCTCGGTCTTATAGAAGGGCTGCGAAAGACTGACAGGGAAAATGAGTATTTCCTTTTTGTACAGGATGATGATCTGGACGGGTTTCCCGCTCCGGAAAGCAATTTCACGATCGTCCCCGTCAAAAGCAGGATATTAAGAAAGCAGTATATAAGGATAATCTGGGAACAGGTCGTATTTCCATGGAGACTTCGTAAGCTTAATATCGATGTGCTCCATTCCCCGAACTTTACGATGCCTTATACGAGGTCTCTCGTATGTAATAAGATGGCCGTAGTGGATACTTTTCACGATATGACCTATTTCTTCCTGCCGGAATTTCATGTCGGGTGGAAGAGGGAATTCTTCAAGGCGTATATAAAGCTTACGGCTCCCAGATGCGAGAAGATCGTTACGGTATCAAAGAATTCCGCAGCTGATATCCCGAAGTACTGCAAGCTTAAAAATCCCGATGTATCAGTTACCTATATGGGCGTGAAGAGCGACTTTTTCGAGGGAGCTAAAGCTACACCCGAGGTACTTTCCAAATACGGGGTTTCCGGCAGATACATCTACTACGTCGGAACTCTGGAGCCCCGTAAGAACGTCCCGGGACTTATCGAAGGCTACAAGGGTCTTCCAAAGGAGATAAGGGACGAGTATTCCCTGGTGATCACAGGAAAGAAGGGGTGGCTCTTTGACGAGATATTCAGGACTGTCGAGGAGAATCCCGAGCTTAAGGGAAGAGTGATATTTACGGGCTTTGTGGATGACGAAGACATGGTCCCGATGATGAAGGGAGCTTCCGTTTTCGCGTATGTGTCTTTCTACGAGGGCTTCGGGCTTCCCGTTATAGAAGGTATGGCGAGCGGAGTCCCGACAGTCACATCTTACGGGTCTTCACTCGAAGAGATAGCGGGCGGACACTGCCTGCTCAGTACACCGCGTGAACCTTCGACCATTACGGATGCTCTCTTACGGGGTATCGAGATATCGAAGAAGGCGGAGGAAGGCGATCAGCAGGCTCTTTCCCTGATAAAGGGAGCAGAGGATCATGCCCGGACATTTAACTGGGAGGAGTTCGCTTTGAAGACCGAAGCTGCATATAAGGAAGCTTATGAGGTCAGACATGGCAGATGACTGTATCTTCATAATTCTTTCCCATAACAGTGAGGCGTATCTTCGCGGCTGTCTTGATTCGGTACTGGCCCTTTCGGCTGTCCGTCCTCTTATCTATATAGCGGATAACGGCTCGTCCGACGCCTCCGCCGGGATGATAAAGGACTATGCGGAAAAACATGAAGGTCAGGTCGATCCCCTGTTCCTTGATAAGAACCTCGGCACCACGGTCCCCCGTAACAGGCTTATAAAAAAGGCGTTAAAAGATCACCCTGATGCCTCTTATGTATGTGTCCTTGATTCAGATACGGTGATAAATGACGATGCCGTCCGTTTCCTGAAGGAGGCTCTGGATTCCGATAAGGATGTCATGATCGCGGCTCCGCGTATGTTTAACGGCGACGGAGTCGAACAGATGTCAGTAAAGAAGTTCCCGAGGCTTAGAAGCAAGCTCATGAAGGCCTGCCCCATAAAGTCGGTGGAGGAGAAGGGGCGGAAGGCCGAAGCATACGATTTCTTCCCCGCCAAAGAGTGGGATACGAATATCTACGAAGCCCAGTATGCGATCTCCGCCTGCTGGTTTATGAGAAGAGGGACGTATGAGATCCTGGGACCTCTTGACGAGAAGATCTTCTATGCTCCTGAAGATGTCGATTACTGTGCGACTGCCGCCGAGAAGGGCGGTAAGGTGGTCCTGGTATCGGGGGCAAGGATCCTCCACCTGACCCAGCGCATATCAAAAAAGAAGCTCATCAGCAGGATGAACTTCCTTCACATAAAGGGTCTTATCTATTTCTCGAAGAAGCACAGAGACTTAATCAAAAAGCTCTGAAGGGATCCCGTCCTTTTCATGTTCGGCTGCCGCGGATGAGGAGACGTATGTCTGCTTGTTGTCTTCAAAGCTCTGATTATAGAGATTGGGCGTGAATATCGCGCGGATCGTGAGAGCCATTATCTTGATATCCTGAAGTACCGAATAGTTCTTGATATAAAGAAGGTCATAACGGAGCTTGTCCTGAGGGGTGGTATCGTAATTGCCGGCTACCTGGGCCAGACCCGTGATACCTGCCTTAACGGCAAATCTCTGCGAGTAGCCCGGGATCTCCTTTTCGAAGTTCTCGACGAATTCGGGTCGCTCGGATCTGGGACCGACAACGCTCATCTCGCCCCTCAGTACATTGATAAACTGGGGGACCTCATCGAACTTGGACTTTCGAAGGAATCTTCCGATAGGGGTAACACGCGGGTCATCCTTACCCGAGATGACAGCACCGGTATTATCCTCGGCATCCTGTCTCATCGTGCGGAGCTTGAATATCTTATACGGCTTGTTATTGATCGTAAGCCTCTGCTGACGGTAGAACACAGGGCCGCCGTCAGTCGCCTTGATGATGATAGCGAATATCACCAGGAACGGAGAACTCAGGATAAGCGCCACAAGGGAGATGACGATATCCAGGAGTCTCTTAACTATCCTCTGTTCGAATGTCAGTCCCATCCTGTCTATGAGCATTACCATCAGGTCGTTAAAGTTGATGATCCTGGACTGGTAAAGGCTGATCTCGTAGAACTGGGGAACGATATAAACGACAGTCTTATATTTGGCGCTCGACAGGATGATGTCGGATTTGACATCCTCAGGGACGTCGGGACATACGAAGATCTCGGCGTTGCTCCTGATCGCGGCCCTTACGGCGGATTTGTCGGAGTAGCGGATGAATTTGCTCATGTCGAGATCCAGATCCTTGAGCGAGGGATTGATCTTGTCGAGGACATTGTTCATCGTGGCCTTATTGGAACCGATTATGACCAGTTCTCCGTTCTCGTAGAGCTTGTGGCTTATGATCTTACAGATCATCTCCCATGCAAAGACATAGATGATCAGTATCACGAAGCTTATCAGGATAACGCCTCTCGAGAAGGCTCTCTGTTCGGTAAGGTCTTTTGCGGAAAGCGTGATGAGCGTCAGGATAAAGCTGAAATACAGAGTCTGCGAGACCACGTCTATATTCTTTTTCCTGAAGAATCTGGGCATCTGAAGGAAATCGGCCAGTATTACGGATGCCAGCGAGATGACGGGCGCCAGGAATGTATATGCGGCGAAGTTATCGACTTCGGTCGTTACATTACGAAGAGCGGGACCGAAATAGATGTAGAAACTGGTGATGTATGCCAGCTGAACCACAAGTACAAGTCCCAATATGAATGCGATCTTAAAAAGATGCGGTATTGTAAGTCGCTTATTGTTCATTTTTCTCCGTGCGCAAATTACTTCAGACTACATTATAACCCGAAAGGCGGGTGTTCTCAACAAACCCGCTCATTATCCTGTAAAATGCAGGGCATTGGAATATCCATTATTTGACAAAAATGCCGTTTCAGGAACATCGATTTTTGTGGTTTTTTTGTGGTTTTTATGCTTGAAAGTTTCAGTTGTGTTAAGTATATTTTATTAAGTGATTAGATAATAGCCGAAAAAGTCCATTTGGGAGACTGACAAATGAAGAAAACGGGATCAGGTAAAAATATTTCATCGCGTTCGGGAGTTAGGAGTTCCTACTCTCCTTCTTCGAGCGCATCATCATACCCGAGGAGCACTTCGAGCGCTCCCGTACACAGGACACGCACCACACATTCGTCAACAGCTTCATCATCTTCTTACGGAAGCAGGAAGACCTCTTCAAGGAAAAAGAAGAAAAAAAATATGGCGATACCCGCACTTTCAACAGTGCTCGTACTTGCTGTCCTTGGCGCAGGCGGATTTTACTATGCCCAGAGCAAAGGTTATTTTGATCCCAAGTACGAAGTGACAAATGCCGACGGCACCGTAGTCTCGTTGAAGGAAGAAGAGATCAGGAGTGCCATCGCAGGTGACAACACTTTCCCCGAGGGCATATGGATCGACGGTATGAGCGTTGCCGGCATGACAAAGGAAGCCGCTCTTCAGATGCTCGCCGCCAATCAGCCCGAAGCACCCCTTGAGATCGACATCAATCTTCTTGTAGACGGGCAGACCCTTCCTGTCGACCTTTCTTCGCTCCCTCTCGAGAACAACCTTTCCGAGATCGTTGACGAGGCTTACGATTATCTGAGACCTTCCGGCAATGAGGATCTTGAGACTGCGATCGCCATCTATAACGGCCGCCAGGCTCTCAGGGTCACTCCCATGCAGTTCAATACGGCATATACCCTTCATTCCGACGGTATTTCCGAGATAGTTCACGGCATGCTCGACGGTCTTGAGAGCGAGGCAGTCGATGCTTATGTTACCGGTTTTAATGTCGAGACGCTCACATTTGAATATACCGAGTCGAGCAGAGGCTTTGATATCGATATAGATAAGGCAGCGGATGACGTTAAGGCTCTTCTCGATTCCGGAACATATGTGGGAACGGTTAATGTTGACGCCGAGGTTACCGAGCCTTCCGTAAGCACGGAAGATCTCTCGACCGGTTTCGGCATGATCTCTTCCTCGTCCTCGACGACTTCCAATGTTGAGAACAGGAACCATAATATAAGCATTACATGCGAGAAGTTGAACGGTCTGGTCCTCCAGAACGGCGAGACATTCTCGTTCAACGGATATATCGGACAGAGGACTGTTGCCGCAGGGTACAGGGAAGCCGGTGTTATCGCCAACGGTACGACCGATGTGGGCTTAGGCGGCGGTATCTGCCAGGTAAGCTCCATGATATATCAGTCTGTCATCAAGGCTGATCTTTGTGTCGTAGAGAGACACTGGCACATGTGGCCTTCCTCATACTGCGATGCAGGAACGGATGCTTCCGTCGACTGGCCCAGCCAGGACTTCTCGTTTACGAATGACAGCGGTTATCCCATAGCTCTCAATGCATACTGGGATCCTGCCACCAGCCAGATCACGATAGCTATATACGGACACCTTCTTCCCGACGGACAGTATATCGATTTCCAGGGAGAGGTCATAAGCAGAACACCCGCGAGCGGAGTCTCGTATGTTGCCGATCCCGAGATGGCAACCGGAACGCGCGAATCCGTCAGAGGTTCTCACGACGGTGTTACCGCCGCATCATATCAGATCTGGTATGATGCCAACGGAAACGAGATCAACAGAGTCCAGCTTGCCAACACAGTTTATTCTCCCGTATCCGCACAGATAAGGGTCGGAGTCAGGAATCCCGACGGATCCCTTGCGACGCTCAATACGGCGACAGGCGAGATCACGGGCGGAGTTCCTTCGGATGTGGATTCCAGCGTTTCGGATCCTTCGGCTTCGGATTCTACGCCTTCCGACACACAGCCTTCCGATACGCAGCCTTCCGATACCGGTTCCACTTCTTCCGATACCCAGGCTACTTCTTCGGAGACACAGGCGACGGCAGAGACCCCTGCTTCCACGCCGGATACACAGTCAACGGAGTCTTCGGCTCCCCAGTCTTCAGAGGATGCGCCTCCGCCTCCTCCCATCGATGATATTCCTTCAGTCTGATCCCGTATCATATGAAGAGGGATGATGTCAGAAACGAGCTGCTTCTGTCGGATACGTCTGTTCCTGACGTGTTTCTCGTTCAGTATGCTCCTCTTCTGGGACGCGAAGCGGTAGTCGCCTATCTTTTTATCCGTATGCTCTTCCCTTCGGGGAGATTCACTCAGGATGATACCGGCAACATGAACTTCTTGTCGCCGTCCGATCTTTCCAAGGCGCTTGCCGAGCTCATCGAGAACGATCTTCTTATCAGAAACGAAAATGAATATACCCTGACCGACCTGAAGAAAAAGGAAGTTGAAGAGTATATAAAGGTATCCCTTGCCAGAGGCGGGGCAGACAGGGCTTCTCTTCCAGGGCTGTCAGCAGACGAGAAGCAGAGAAATGTCCTCGCGGATTCCATCTCCAAATCCATCTACGGCGGGCGTATGGCATATGTCTTCCACCGCCTGGTAGATAAGTGCCTCTACGAGTATAAGTTTGAATCGGAAGTCGTATACAGGCTTTTCGAGGAGTGCGCGGAAGGCAATTCCCGTCAGCATTATAAGATCTCCTATATGGAGAAAAAGGCCGAAGACTGGTATAAGTCGGGTTATACGACAATGGAGGCTCTTTCTCATGTCCTCGCAAAAAAGAAGAGAGTCGAGGACCTTGTCAAGATCATGGGCAAGCTCTCCAGGAAGCGTCTTGACGGTATCGATATCGAGAGGATAGAGACCTGGGTAAATGCTCTTGACATCTCTCCTGAGCTTGCCGAATATGCATACAGGGTCAACAGTGACTACAGAAAGACCGTCACGATGAAGAATGTCGAAGACAAGCTGACCGAATGGGTAGCCGCCGATGTCAGGACTCTTGACAGGGCCGTCGTCTACGAGGCGGAACGCCATAACGAGAACAAGCTCAAGGCGAAGAAAACAAAAAGCCGCGAGAATGCCTGGAAAACGGGTAAGGATGCAGGTATAGTCAAAGGGTCTGACGACGGAAAGAAGGCCGCCAAGGCTCCTTCCGGACCCAAACCCGAAGACGGGATCGGTGATGACGTTATACTTGCTCTTTTTGGAGATGATGAAGAATGATGCGGACCATACAAAGCCTGATAGACGAGAAGAGAGCTTCGAATAAGGCCAGAAGAGCGATCGCGCTCGAAGAGAATGTGATGGATGTTTACGGGAGATTTCCCGAACTGGCCGAGATCGACCGTAAGATCGTCGAGGCCAGAAGAGACAGGCTCGTTGCCCGTTTTGAAGAAAAAGACGTTACATTCGATTTCCTCGAGAAAGAGGGAAAGGAGCTTTCCGAGCGACGCGAGAAGTTTATCCGGGATAACGGTATAGATCCCGATTTCGATCAGGAGAGACCCGTTTGCGGCAAGTGCCTGGACACGGGCTTTGTCAAGACTGCAGCAGGTCCCAAGGTCTGTTCATGTATGAAGAACGAACTCTCTGAATGTTATGAACTCTGCGGACTCGGCAATTTTGATACATATACCGAGAAGGGTCTTTCGATGGATCATTTCGGCGATACCAAGGGAAGGAGCGCGCAAAGAGAGAAGCTCCTTAAACTGGTTATGCATATGCCGCCCATGAACGAGAAGGGCGTATGGATATTCTCGGCTCCTCCCCAGAGCGGCAAGACCTATCTTACCGTCTGTATCGTAAAAGCGGCCATCAGGCTCGGCAAGAGCGCGGCATACGTAAAGGCCGACCGGCTTGACGAACTGTCCCCCGAAGACATCGGGTTTATCAGGCAATGCGAATTCCTGGCAATAGATGACTATTCCGCTGAGGTCACCGCCGGAGCGAGAAGGACCAATATATTGAATGATATACTGGAACTTCGTATCTCCAACAAGGCTGCGACCGTCATAGTTACGCCTTTCGCACGCGAAGAGACCATAAGCGGGAGCGATCTGAGGATCGCAGCCAAGCTCTCCGGGGCGGGGGATATATGAAGATCAGGACCGGAACGGACATAGTCGCCGTTTCCAGGATAGAAAAGATCCTTAAGAACAGAAAGGACAGTTTTCTCCTGAAATGCTTTACCGATCAGGAACGCGAATACGCAGAGTCGTTTTCCTCTCCGAAGAGACAGGCAGAGATCTATTCCGCGCGTTTTGCGGCCAAGGAAGCGGCGGCCAAAGCCCTGGGAACAGGATTATGCATTGACGGGATAACTTTCCTGGACTTCGAGGTATCAAGGGATCCCAACGGTGCTCCCGGGATATGCTTTCACGGCCGCGCAGAAGAGATAGCGCGGGGCCTTCGTATTATATCTGCGTCCCTGAGCCTTTCACACGAGAATGAATATGCAGTAGCCGTCTGCACTTTACTGACAGATGAAAAAGACAGCTGATAAGAAAGAACCCAAAAAGAGCCTGTTCAGATTCGGCTCATCCAAAAAGGATGAGTTCGAGTACACGACTCCCGACAGAGGTATCCGTCATCTCGAGGATGCCGCTTCTTTCCTGAACGAGGATTATTCGGCAGGCGGGCAGTTCGGACAGCCTGAGGATATGCAGGACCGCTGGGGCCTTTCCAAAAACGATGCTTTTGTCAAAAGACGTAAGCGCCGCGTTTTTCTTCGCTTCGGCATCGCCCTTGCCGTGACTGTACTTATAATAACATCAGTATTTTACTTTCTCCCGAGGATCCTTCCGGGATTCTTCAAAGGCTCTAATATCGAGCTTTTCGTCGAAAAGAATGTAGTGTACGAATACGGGGATTCCTATAGAGTAGTCAAGGAGACTGTCGCCAAGATAATGGAGCAGCCTATAGTATCTTCCGAATGCACGACCCAGGTTCTGTTTAACGAACCCGTGAGGCTCCTGGCTCCCGATGTCGGGAACGGATATGATCTTATCGAGACCATGGACGGCATCACGGGATACATCCGCTCGTCCGCGCTCACGCCTGACATGACTTCTGTAGAACCCGACCTTCATGAATATAAGCTGGTCGTATCGGATGCAAAAAAGAACATCATGAGCCACGCGAGCCACGGAACGCTTGTCACTGAAGTCATGATGAACACAGTTCTTTACGCAGATGTCAAAAGAGACGGCGTTTATCAGGTGTCGCTGCCTGACGGGGATACAGGCTGGATAGGTTCCTCGGGCGTTATAGAGATCGGCCCGAGAGATCAGATCGAGGCAGTATCCACGAGATATTTCGTGAGCTCGGCCCTGACACTGGTCAACGCTATGTATTCCGAGAACGGTATTTCCGCCAAGGGGATCTCCATTAACGGCCTTGTCTATGTCTGCTCCAGCGTGAACGGCATACCGATGCCCAGGCTCGCGGAAGACCAGATCCTGGAGGGAACGGAGGTCGAGCTTCAGTACGATGTCGTTACGGGAGAACTGCTGACGGATCAGATAATCCCCGGGGACATCCTGTTCCTGGCGAGCCCATATGATCCCGACAGTACCGAGATCTATGAGATGGCGGTCTGTACCGACTCGGGGACGCTTCTCAAAGTGTCGTCATCGGGGACCACGATAAGGCTCGTCCGCTTCGATTCTGAAAGTGAATTGTGCAACAGGATAATAGCTGTAAGACGCGTGTTTACCGAATAAGGAAATATGTCCGCGGCACATAAAAAAGTTGTTGCAAGAATCGGATTAATATGATATCATTTCACTTGCGTTTTAAAGATTGATAGGAGGTGTTTTCTAATGGCTAAGTGTGAAATTTGTCAGAAGGATACATTTTTTGGCAGAAAGATAAGCATTACGCGTTCGCAGATTTCACGTCGTGCACTGACAACTCAGAAGCCTAACGTCAGAAACGTTAAGGTAGTTGTTGACGGCACCCCTAAGACAATGCATGTTTGCACAAGATGTCTGCGTTCCGGTCTCGTAAAGAGAGCGTAAGAGATCTTCTTATCCAAAAGTATTCAAGGAAGTTCCTTCGGGGACTTCTTTTTAGTTGTTTTTTGAGGACCGGCTTATCCCAATGATAACAGATCCGTTCCGTCCGATGTCAAGGACTTCGTCGCGACGCGGTGCCCTTCGGGCATCCTTGACATCCCGGACGGATCTGTAGGATGAGATATAACCCGGCCGATAAGAAAGACCTTGGATCAGGCGGTATACGATTTATTTTCTGCGATTCCGTGGTGGTAATCATTTATTTTTTTACGATTCCGTGGTGGTATACAATTATTTTTTTGAGTTTTTGTGGTGGTAATCACTTTAGTTTTCTCTTTTCCGTGGTTTTTATCATCCTATAAGACATAAAACCGGTTGAAATCATGATCCTTCGGGTTCATAATATAGAAAAATTTGTTCGTTTACAAAAAATGCAGGAGGGATTCAGTATGGTTGAACTGGCAAGGCAGAGACTTAAGTATCTGGATAATATAAGCAGTATCCTTCAAGATGCTGTAAGAACATCTCCTGCGGGCAGTCTGGTACTACGGAACACAAAACTAAACGGTCTGCAACTCTATATGAGAAAGAACGGAACTGAGATATACATACCCTTCTCCGAGGCCGGACCTCTGGCCACCAAGCGGTACCATATCTATGTGCTGAAACTGGTGGATCAGGAGATCGGGGCTTTGGAGAAGTATCTGAAGGCGATGCCAAAGATCCGGTTTGAAGATGCACTCGCGCAAGTGCCGGATCCCATAAAGCCGCTGATATCACCCGCCATAATGACTGATGAGGAATATGCCCGGAGGTGGCAGGCTGAGATCTATACCGGAAAAGGATTTGATCCGAAGGATACTACCGAATTCTACACGCGGAAGGGTGAGCGCGTGAGGTCAAAGTCGGAAGTGCTTATCGCCAATGCGCTCTATGATCTGGGTATCCCGTATAAATATGAGTGTCCCCTTGTGCTCTATGACGGGAGACTCATAATCCACCCTGACTTTACCATTCTCAATATGAGGACAAGGGAAGTGTATTATCTGGAACATGCCGGGAGGATAGACAAGGAGTCTTATGCCAAGTCTTTCGTTTTAAGGCTTAAGTATTATACGGATAACGGGATCTTCTTCGGCGACAGGCTGCTATTTACCTTTGAATCGGATGATATGCCGCTTTCCACAAAGGACCTGGATGCGTTCCTGAGACATTATTTCCTGTAAACAAAAAGGCTGCCGGATAGAAACGGCAGCCTTTGATCTTTCATATATGAGATATTACTTCGCGGGTACTTCGATGACGCTCTTGCCGCCCATGTACATGCGGAGAGGCTCGGGGATCCTGACGGAGCCATCCTCGTTCAGGTTGTTCTCGAGGAATGCGATGAGCATTCTCGGCGGAGCGACGACCGTGTTGTTGAGAGTGTGGGCGAGATAGTTACCCTTGCTCTTGTCCTCGGGCTTGATCCTGATACCGAGCCTTCTTGCCTGGGCATCTCCCAAGTTCGAGCACGAACCAACTTCAAAATACTTCTTCTGTCTGGGAGACCATGCCTCTACGTCGCAGGACTTGACCTTGAGATCTGCTAGGTCGCCGGAGCAGCACTCGAGGGTGCGCACGGGGATATCGAGGCTCCTGAAGAAGTCTACAGAATTCTGCCAGAGCCTGTCATACCATGCCTTACTGTCTTCAGGCTTACAGACGACGATCATCTCCTGCTTCTCGAACTGGTGGATACGGTATACGCCTCTCTCCTCGATGCCGTGAGCACCGACTTCCTTACGGAAGCAGGGGGAATAGCTCGTAAGTGTCTGGGGAAGCTGGGATTCGTCGGTAAGGGTATTGATGAACTTACCGATCATGGAATGCTCGGATGTGCCGATGAGGTAGAGATCTTCGCCCTCGATCTTATACATCATGTTCTCCATCTCGGAAAAGCTCATGACGCCGGTTACTACGCTGCTTCTGATCATGAACGGAGGGATATAGTATGTGAATCCGCGGTCGATCATGAAGTCGCGCGCATATGAGAGGATGGCGGAGTGGAGCCTGGCGATGTCGCCTCTTAAGTAATAGAAGCCGTTGCCGCTCGTGTCTCTTGCGGGATCGAGCTCGATACCGTTCAGGTTCTCCATGATATCGACATGATAAGGGATCTCGAAAGAAGGTACGAGAGGCTCGCCGAACTTCTCTATCTCGACATTCTCGGAATCGTCCTTGCCTATCGGAACGGAAGGATCGATGATATTGGGGATCACTCTCATGATCTTGTCGATCTTCTCTTCGTATTCAGTCTCTTTGACCGAAAGGGCGGCAAGCTCGTCTGCCATGGCAGCAACCTCAGCCTTCTTCTGCTCGGCCTCGTCCTTCTTGCCCTGTCCCATGCAGTAACCGATCTCCTTAGAGATCTTGTTCCTCTGGCTTCTCAGATATTCCGCGCGGGTCTTGGCCTCTCTGTATTCCTTATCGAGTGTCAGGACTTCGTCCACCAGGGGGAGTTTCTCGTCCTGAAATTTTTTCTTTATATTCTCCTTAACGAGTTCAGGGTCATTCCTTAAAAGCTTAATGTCGATCATAAGCCAACCTCCAATTCTTAAGTCAATCTATTCTAGCACTTATCAGCCGTTATTTCCGCTATAATTTCCTTCCGGGTATTCACATGCGGCGTTCCAGAGGATGAATTCCGACAGTCCCGCATCCTGGACGGCCCGGATCTGGTCATTGATAGCGGTGTAATCGTAATCCATATAGTTGCCCGCTCCGATATATGCGGCAGTGAAAGCCTGTATATAGGGACGTACCACCGAATATCCTTCGCGGTCGTGGCGGCGGGATCCCACCTCAAGGGCATTATACATAATGTCATAGGGATACTTGTCCGGTGTATCGTAGCTTCTGCCGTTCAGGTAAGTTCCGAGAGCATAGTGGGACGGATATATCATGGGACAGAGGGAATCCACTCCGGTGAATCCCATCGTCGCCCAGTCCTGGCCGAGAAGGTCGCCGTCCAGAGAACTCGTTACGGCTATTCCGAAAACATCTGCCGACAAAGGTACGCCGAGCGTATCCTGTATCCTGATCCTGGCGGTCTGCAGGAATCTGTTGATGGCGTCCGCTTTGCCGGGGACCTCGTTCTCGGGGCCGAAATAAGGGGAATTGCCGCTTATCGAAGATCCTGTCGGGAATCTCACGTAGTCGAACTGTATCTCGTCAACGCCCATCTCGATAGCTTCTTCTGCGAGTTCGATAAAGTAATCCCAGTTCCTGGAATCATAGGGGCTCAAGAAAGTCTCTGAGCCTTCGTTACTGAACCGGAGCGGCTGCCCGGTGCTGTCGCATACCGCGCGGTCGGGGAAGGCATCTGCCATCATGGGATCCTTGAAGCAGACTATTCGGCCGATGACGCGGGCTCCTCTGCTGTGGCATTCCTGACATATGGCCGGAAGGTTGATGATATTCCTGACGTAACCGTTACCGACGGATAAAGCTGTCTGATTGTTCGTGTTATAGTAGATCCCGTCAGATTCCTTGAGATCTATTACCACTGAATCGAGTTCGGAGTTCTCTATCAGGGTGAGGTTCTGATCCAGATACATTGCAGCATTGAGATAGATGCCGTGTACGGGGACATGCTCGTAGGGGATCGGATCGGGGCATTCCTCGAGAGGTCCCCAGTAGTTGTCGGCCAGAGCATTTACCGGCAGGGATTCCGTTACGGTAAAAGGAGTGGTCGTCGCTTCGGTGGAGAACGTAGCAACAAAATCCGTTGTCTCGCCCGTGGCTTCGGATCCCGCCGAACGTCCGATGACAGTGTCGGACAGGCCGGATCTCTTCCCGAGGAAGGCTCCCGCCAGTATCAGCGCGAGCACCGTGGCGGTCAGGCTCATGCCGATAAAGATCTTCTGCAGCCTGGAAACGACTGCCTGTTCCTTACCGCTCTTCTGCCTCTGGGCGCGTTTATAAGAATCCAGATTGTACTTCTTGTTCTCGTTTATCATAGGTGCATTATACTCAATTGCAGTTTAAATTTCGATGAATATGTATTAAAATTATTTATATAATAAAATTCCCGACGGGAGAAAGTATATCATGATTGTTCGTAATTGTGCAGGCGGAATAGTATTCCATGGCGACACTGTCTTTTTGCTCCAAAACGATAAACGTGACTGGGCTTTTCCCAAGGGAGTCATAAGGGATAACCGTAAGCTTACCGATGTGGCGGTGGAGCGGCTTATGGTAGAGGCCGGGATACAGGCAAAGGTCCTGGCTCCTTGCGGGAAGACGCATTATGAGTTCTATTCGGTGACCAGACAGAAGCCGGTACATAACAATGTATCGTGGTTTGTCATGGAAGCTCTGAGTACTGATATCACCCTTGACGAGAGCGAAGGCTTTATCGACGGCAGGTTCTTTTCGATGGAAGAGGCGCTGGATACCATCACTTACAGTCAGGACAGATCGCTGCTTTTGATGGCTTACCAGAAATACAGGGAGCTTAATGCGATTTGAGCTCCTATCCGTTTGTTACTTTGGCGGGAGAGGGTAATTCCCGCATCGAGATCAAGAATTCGGTATTTATCGGCAGGGCAACAAGGATCGGAAGCCGCGAAGAAGCCGAGGGATTCGTACGGGAAGCGAGAGATATGTATCCTGATGCCAGGCATACCTGTTATGCCTGGATCTTTGACGGTGACATGCATATGAGCAAATACAGTGACGACGGGGAGCCGTCGGGAACTGCAGGCCTGCCGATACTGTCGGTGCTGGAGAAGCCCGGGATCACAAATGCCGCGATAACAGTGACCAGGTATTTCGGAGGCGTGCTGCTCGGTAAGGGCGGACTCGTCAAGGCATATACCGATGCTGCAGCCGAGTGCGTAAGGGATGCGGGGAAAGTCTCAGCTGATCTGGGGCTGGAGTTCCGACTCGACACCGGGTACGATATGGCGGACAAGATGATCTTTACCCTCAGAAATTCGGGCTTTGAAGTTGCCGATACCGGGTATTCGGATATCGTATCCATAAAGACGGTAACGGCATCTTCGAGAGCGGATGAACTCATAAAGCTCATAACCGACAGGAGCAGCGGACGCGTGACCCCCGTAAAGACGGGTGAAAGAGAACTCCTCTCACGGCTTGAAGATTGACTGCGTTTTGGCACAATTTTGCCGATGTTTTTGATCCTTTGGAGAGTAATATGAGAGTCGAAAGATGATATTTAAAGAGGTGACGGTTGATGGATAACTACAGACCATATACGGACGAACCCGGAATAGGGACGCCGAAGAAGAGCTTTGCGATGAAGATACTCGTAACTGCTCTGATCGTTTGTGTGCTTTTCTCGGGATTTCAGACATTTTACATAATCGCTCTTACGACCGGAAGGATCGGGATCGACACATACAGAAACGGCAGGAACGGTCAGATCGAGATTACTGAAAGCCCTGAGGAAACAAATTCATCAAGACGCATAAACACTTCCCTTGCCAATCCCGAATTCTCGTTGGAACAGGCTGCGAGCGTCTATGATCCCAATAAGCCTACATTGACGACTATGGAGATAATCGAGGCTGTGAGCCCCGCTACGATCTCGGTATATATCTACGGGAACATAAACGGACGCGATACCGCGATATCTTCCGGTTCCGGTTTTATCATCACTACGGACGGATATATCGTTACGAACGCCCATGTTGTCGAAAATGCCTATAACGATGATTCTCTGTGGGTGGAGATACATATCCCCGCAGATGAGGAGAATCTGATCGCAGACATAATCGGTATCGATCAGCAGACTGATATAGCAGTCCTGAAGATCCGTCAGGACGGTGTTTATCCGTGCGTAACGCTCGGAGATTCTGATCAGCTTCAGCAGGGAGAATTGGTAGTAGCCATCGGTAATCCTCTCGGAACCCTTGAAGGAACCGTTACGGCGGGAATAGTCTCCGCTTTGGACAGACAGCTCAATAATAACGGATATAACATGACCCTTATCCAGACTGACGCTTCCATAAACAGCGGCAACAGCGGCGGCCCTCTCATCAATTCCTTCGGTGAGGTCATCGGAGTCACCAATGCCAAGATGGGTTCTTCTGAAGGTCTCGGATTTGCCATTCCTATATCAGAAGTCCGTAATGTCATCGAGACTCTGGCCATGTACGGATATGTGGCAGGAAGGCCTTATCTCGGAGTGACAGTCTCATATGTTGACGAGTATGCATACTATGGCGCTGTGCCCGGAGTATATGTATACGAGATAGAGCCCGGAAGTCCTACGGAAGAGGCCGGCATAGAAGTCGGAGACCGCATCATATCCATGGGCGGAGTTGAAATAAACGAGACAAATGATATTATAGATGTACGTGATTCCCATGAGGTCGGAGACGAGATCGAAGTCATCGTGGATCGCGACGGACAGAGGATCTGCCTGACTCTTACGATTGGAGAGAATAAACCGTCTGATGAGAATGCAAAAGAATTCGGTAGCCACTAGAGTTATAGCAGTCATATTGGCTGCCAGCATGCTCCTTGGAGTCGTGGCTTTCATGCTTGCCATGATCTTCTCCGGAAGGTGATCAGGATCATGGGAGAAGGGATGCTTCTGATATGGCAGACACGATAAAATGTCCGAATTGCAGTGCTAATCTTGTTTTTGACGCTGACGCCCAGAAGATGCGCTGCGACTGGTGTGGCGCGATGTTCACGACCAAAGAGCTTGAAGATCTTAGAGTCGATGAACTCGAGGAAGTGGCTTCTTCAAAGGAGCAAAGTCAGGTTCAGACTGATACTTCTGTTCCCGAAGAAGAGTCAAAGACAGAAGAGATACCCCAGGAACAACCGGATGCACAGGAATACGTCTGTAACAGCTGCGGTGCCGTAGTGGTTACGGACGCCAATACCAGTGCATCCTTTTGCGCTTTCTGCGGATCTCCCGCTCTGGTGGGGTCCAAGCTCACAAGAGAATTCAGGCCTTCCAAGATAATCCCGTTCAAGTACGGAAAAGAGAAAGCCGTAGAGAAGTTCTTCGAATGGTGCAAAGGCGGACGCATGACGCCTCTTGACTTTGTGTCGGACAGGAATATAGAGAAGCTTACGGGTCTTTATGTCCCGTTCTGGCTCTTTGATGTCGACGGACACCTTGATATCGAGGCTACCGCCACGAAGAGCAGTTCTGTTACTACGGGAAGCAAGACGGTAACTACGGTTCGGACATACAGGATAAAGAGAAGAAGAAAATATCACTGGAGCCGCATCCCTCTTGATGGAGAGACCAAGGTCGACGATCTTCTCATGGAGGCTATCGAGCCTTTCAAATATAAGGATCTCAGAGACTACGACTACAGATATCTGTCGGGCTTTTACGCTGATGTCTATGATCTTGACAACAAGGCCCTGGAACAGCGTTTGGTCAAAAGGATAACGGAATATATCGATGAAGAATATAAGTTGACGGTAAAGAACTACCCTTCTCCGAGGATCGTTTCGAATAAGAATAGGATCGGCGGGATCAAAGCGGAATATGCTCTTCTTCCTGTATGGTTCCTTCACTATAAATATCTTAACAAAGATTACTACTTCGCCATGAACGGTCAGACCGGCGAGGTGGCGGGTGTTCCTCCCGTAAGCGTTTTAAAGAGGCTGCTTCTCTGTACGACTGTTATGACCGCGGTGGCGCTCATAGTCAAGATCATCGCCATGCTTTTCCTTAAGGAGAGATTCGGATGACAAAGGCGAAGACAACCAATATCAATAAAAAGGGCACATCCGGCAAGAAGAGCGGAGGGATAAAGAGAAGTATCTTCTCCGAATTTTCTGCCGTTTCCGGTCTTGCCGCACTCGGGATAATCGCATTCATCATCCTTTGCGTGGTCCTTTATGTCTATATGCTGATGCCTACGAAGAAGATATCGGTCGTTACGGACGATGCCGACATCTTTACGAGGAATGAGCTTCAGGATATCGAGGATCTGGCGGATAAGATCAGGAAGAAAGAGAACCTGAACGTCGTGATAATCACGACAAGGCACAAGGGCCGCGGATATACCGATTCCGATGAGGACTGTCAGCGCTATGCCGGCGACTATTATCAGAAGAAGGCCGTGGACAGCGTATTCCGTGATAATTCCGGGATATGCATCCTGGTCGATCTTACACTTGATTACGACGGCGGAAGGTTCTTCTGGCTATATACATATGGTTCCGCCTATTACTGCATAGACGATGACACCGTAACAGATATCTTCAGAAGCCATAAATCACAGCTGCAGGCCGGTGAATATGCGGATGCCATTGAGGATATCCTGAATGATGCTGCCAGGGAGCATAACGGCGGATCTGCCGGAAGAGGGTTTAACTTCTGGCTCCTGATCATTCCCGCGGGACTGGCTTTCGTCGCGGCGTTTATAGCATCCAAGGGAAGGATCCTTGATAAGAAGCCCGCATCCAAAGAATATCTTAAGTTGGGTGAGACCGAGAAATATACCGACCAGGAAGAGGACACGGTAACCAATACCAGGACATATGTAACATATGCCTCCGAATCTTCGGGCGGAGGAGGCGGTTTCAGCGGCGGCGGAGGAGGGTTCTCCGGCGGGGGCGGCCACAGCGGCGGAGGCGGCGGCCGGTTCTGATACGTATATTCAAAAGGAGCGATCAGTGAATCGCTCCTTTTTCATTACATAAACTGTTTGCAGAAATCGGAAGGGGGACACGGGCGTGTCCGCATTGTCAACACTAAACGGACCATTCTTGATTGCAGCTCACCTGAAAGCCCCTTAGAGCAATACGTCCGTATAGTAGCCGTCGATCCCCTTACTGTCCCACTCTTCAACTTCTTCATAGGAATTCACGGTAAAGACATAGATCTGAAGTCCCGAGGATTCGACGTATGCGAGGAAGTCATCGTTAAGAAGATCGGGGTATGCAGCGATCACCTTGATGCCGTGCTCGGCGGCGAATCCGATAAAGTCACTGTACATGGTTCCTCTCGGAAGAAGGTAGGTGGTATAGATAATGGATTTCCAGTTATAGAAAGTGTTGATCTCGTCGAGCATCCCGTTATAGTAGATCTGCGGGATTATGCGGTCGAGAACGGACGGGTCGATCCTTTTACAGGTCTCGTAGATCTTTTGAAAGCGACTCATCGTCAATTCCGTATTCGGGCTCTTGGTGTCCGTTACCAGGTATATATCCTTATGAAGCGACATGAAGCTGACGACATAATCAAATGTCATCGTATGAAGATTTCCCTCGATCTCAAGGGAATTGAATTCCTCAGTGGAGAGCTGGATGTTTCTGTATTCCTCGGGGATAAGTTCGTCCACCTGGGCTGTGGTCCAGCCGTGCCAGCAGACCAGATCCCCGTCAGTCGTCTCTATAAGATCGGCCTCAAAGACCTTATATCCTTCGGCATAGTTCCTTTGAAGAGCTTCCCTTGAATTGGTGTAGGCCCAGTTATTGGCTGCGCCGAAAGCATGAGCGATATATTTGTTGGATGTCCAGGAATAATCGTATCCGTTTCGTATCGAACACGAGGGCATAAGAGTAGTACATATGCATATCAAAAGCATAATCGAGACGCACTTATATATATACTTTCTTACCTTATCCCGTATCAATCAGTTCTGTGCCCCTGTCAGAAATCTAAAAGCCAAACACTATTATAGGCTCAATGTACGAATTCGTAAATGGAATATGTTACGGATTCTTTGGTGAATCCGTTCGGAAGAAGGAACGGCCGCGACAGCATAAGTTCCCAGTCCATGCTCGAGTGATTACCGATGCGGGAGATTACCGGAAGATCTTTTTCGGAAAGAAGGTCGTAATTTGTCCCGTCATCGATCACGCATATGCGGATGTATTTGGAAGCGATCTCATAAGCTTCAGAGTCGAAGTCAGAGAAGATCGGATAAACGTCTATCCCGAGGGATTTAAGATCGTAATAGAAATAGTGGAACAGTGAAGGCTCCAAAAAGACAGCCTCGGTCCCGTTATCTATAAGAGTCTGTTCTACCAAACGGAGATTATCCCATTCGGTACGGCTGTCATCCTTATCCCTTATGAGAAGGATCGAGTAGGGAAGAAGCACCGCTATTGTAATGGCGAGAGCTATAACAGAGATCACGAACTTTTTGTATCTCATGAGAACGAGCGACCCCGCCAGAAGTATCATCGGGATATACATGCACAGGTATCTGCTGTAGTAGTAGCAATACTGGACCTGCGGGATCATGACAATGGAGAAGAAGACCACGCAGTAAGAATAAACGGTAAGGATAACTGTATGACCGTGCGAATCTGTCCATTTCGAAGGGTTGATCAGCATATCGGCATAGGTAAGGATCGGAACGGCAAAGCCCGATAAGAGCGTCAGTGTCACAAATGTCAGGCGGAAGAACTCGTCAGGCGCGGTCTTTCCCGAGATAAGCCTGTAGGCACTGTATGCGAGGATCAGAAGGAGCCAGATCCGGATCGCCCATGAGATGACAGCGGGCTTCACCTTGATCGAAGGCTTTTTGACACGAAGAAGGATAAATCCGAGGATAATGGCCGCGATGCATCCCCCGAAAACAAAATAAACGATATTATTGATATTTACCGGACCCTTAAAAAGCGGTGCATAGCTCTTCAATGTGTAATCGGTATTGTTCCATACGTCGATAACAAACGAGAACAGGAAGCCTGCAACAGAATATATCATGGCCTTAAGGGCTGACCTGTCGCCGCTTATAAGCCAGAGGAGGATGAAGAGCAGAACGAAAAGAGGCATGACCACGTAAAGAGATACATGATAGAGCCCGAAGACCGTGATGACAAGAGCCGTGAGCATATAAGCTCTCGAGTTCTTCAGAAGAAGAAGGTAAATAATGATCATCCACATCATGGTGATGCCGATCTCTGTCAGTGTGGACTTGGCGCACCAGAGGATCTGTGGCGATATGAGGAGAATACCGCATAGAACCGCCTGTATCTTTTTGGGGATCTTAAGCGCCCCCATTACCTTACAGAACCAGAAGATACAGAGGACGAAGATTACCGTATTGATCTTCACCATATTGGAGATCCCGAACAGGATCGCGCCCAGAGCGAGAAGCGACGAGAAGGTGTGGAGCCCGTGGAATACCTGGGTCACTTGATTTATGGAAAGACGGCTGCTGCCCGTTAAGACGCGGAAGATGTTGGTCTCGTCGTAATTCTTGGTGCCATACAGATTAGGCTCGGTCAGAGCGGACATGATCTGTTCTTTTTCCGAAGCGGTCTCTGCCACGTGGTATTCCTTTATATCCACCTGGCGTGAGGTCAGACCTCTGGCATACATTATCGCCTCGGTCTGGAATACCCCCTGATCCTGCCCCATACCGAAATAATCAAACGGAACGGCGGAGACAAGTGCGACACCGATAAGCGAAGCCAGTACCGGAACGATAAAAGGCTTGAGATCGAAGGAAGCGGAGGGCTTAAATCCCTTTATGAGCTTACCCGTGGACAGTATGACCCACAAGAGCATACATAGGAAAGAAGCTTTCTTTACCGAGAAATAGTTCGGGACCAGAAGAAGAGCCGTGAAAAAAATGTACGAGAAAATGAATCCCGTCAATGAATAAACGACGATATCCAAGATCTCTGTATCTTTCGTCCTGCATGAGAAATACAGTCCGGCCCCGATCAGAGCGATAACAGTAAATGCGATCACCATAAAATGGATTATAACACGAAAAATATATTATTATAATATAAGACCTTGAAAAACGGGCGCCGCGCTTGTTACAATCAATAGGATAAAAACGAGAGGAGTCCCTTAATGAAGCTGATCATCCAGATCCCCTGCTACAATGAAGAGGAGACTTTACATGTTGCATATAACGATCTGCCTAAGCAGATAGACGGCATAGACGAGATCGAGACACTTATAATAAATGACGGAAGTTCCGACCGGACGGTCGAGGTCGCCAAGAAGCTCGGCGTCAATTACATCGTAAACTTTAAGAGAAATAAGGGACTGGCATACGGCTTCATGGCCGGACTCGATGCCTGCCTTCACCTCGGGGCCGACATTATCGTAAATACCGATGCCGATAACCAGTATAACGGTGCGGATATCGGAAAGCTCATTAAGCCTATCCTCGACGGTAAGGCCGACGAGGTCATAGGAGAGAGACCTATCGACCAGACCGAGCACTTCAGCGCCGGAAAGAAGATGTTCCAGCACCTGGGATCCTGGGTGGTCCGGAGAGCCAGTAAGACCGATATCCCCGATGCCCCCAGCGGATTCCGCGCATTCAGCCGTGAAGCCGCCCTTCGGATCAATGTTACCAACAGCTATACTTATACGCTCGAGACCATAATCCAGGCGGGCCGTAACAGGATCGCCATCACGAGCGTCCCGATAAGGACCAACGGGGAACTTAGAAAGAGCAGGCTCTTCAAGAGCATGGGCGCGTATATGAAGAGATCCGCAGGGGTCATCATCAGGACATACATGATGTATAAGCCGCTGGCTTTCTTCGGTATCCTCTCAGCCATATTCTTCGTCCCCGGACTGGCACTGGGTATCAGGTTCCTGGTACTGGGCGGAACGGGACATATCCAGTCTTTGATCCTCGCCGCAGTCCTCATGATGCTCGGAGCACAGACCTTCTTTATGGGACTTCAGGCTGATCTTATCGCCTCCAACAGAAAACTCCTGGAGGATGTCCAGTATCGCGTCAGGAAACTGGAGGTCAGATCAGGCGAGCCTTCTTCCGATCTCGAGGTCAACGATAAATGAGACTTGTCCTCATAGGACCCGTATATCCTTACAAAGGCGGCATCTCGCACTATACGGGAATGCTATGCAGATCCCTTTCCAAAGAGCATGAGGTCAGGATGATATCCTACAGCATGCAGTATCCGAAGTTCATGTATAAGAAAAAGCAGAAGGACTTCGGCGACGATACCCTTAAGATCAGCGGCACGAAGTTCCTTATCGATACGGCTAATCCTTTTTCCTGGAGCAGGACCGTAAAAGATATAAGGGAGTATGCTCCCGATATGGTCATCATCCAGTGGTGGCATCCCTATTTCTCGCCGTGCTATATCTCGATGGCGGGAAAACTCGGCAAGTTCACCAAGGTAATGTTCATCTGCCATAATGTCTTCCCCCATGAGAGATTTCCGATGGACCGCTTTCTTACCAAGAGAGTCCTTTCAAAGGGAGATATGTTCATAGTGCATTCGGAGGAGGATCGAAAGGATCTGATGTCGATAGTTCCTGATGCTCCTGTTATCAGGTCTCCGCTTCCCGTCTTTGATATGTTCGGAGGAAAAGATCTGACAAAGACTCAGGCCAGAACTGCTGTAGGCGAGGATCCGGACTGCAAGATGATCCTGTTCTTCGGCTTCGTCAGGAAATATAAGGGCCTCATGCATCTGATAAATGCAATGCCCGCGGTCCATGAGGCGCTGCCCGATGCCAGGCTCTATATAGCGGGTGACTTCGGCGATGACCGTGACGAATATATCAGAAGGGCAGAGGATAGCGGCATCCTTTCCTATACCACGATAAGGGAAGGGTATATACCCGACAAGGAGGCAGGCAAGTATTTTGCCGCATGTGATCTTGTGGTTCTCCCGTATGAATCGGCAACACAGAGCGGCATCGTCCAGACGGCTTTCAGCTTCGGTAAGCCCGTAGTCGTAACCAATGTCGGAGGCCTCCCCGAAGTCGTCGAAGACGGCAGGACGGGATATATCGTCCCCCCGCAGGATCCGAAGGCGATAGCCGAACGGATCGTAAAGTTCTTTACGGAAGACGACCGCGAAGCCTTTACCTCGAACATACGAAAAGAAGCATATAAATATTCCTGGGACAGGGTCAATGAGAATGTCAGGAAGCTTTATGAAGGGGTGAATACCGATGAGCAGTAATGAATCTCCGCTGGTCTCGGTGATAATCCCCGTATATAACTCAGAACAATATCTGAGGCAATGTCTTGATTCCGTTATAGGTCAGACATATAAGAAACTCGAGATAATTATCGTAGATGACGGGTCGGAAGACAGTTCTCCCGATATCTGTCGTGAGTATGCTTCAAAAGATAACAGGATAAGAGTGATAGAAGAAGAGAACGGCGGTCAGGCCGTGGCAAGGAACACGGCACTTGATATTATGACCGGAGATTATGTCTTCTTTGTCGATGCCGACGATTACATAAGTTTTGATGCCATAGAAGTTCTTATACAAGAGAGCCAAAAGAGCGGTTGCCTTATAGTCCACGGTTACGCCAGGAAGTTCTGGGAGAACGGGAAAGAGGAGAAACTTTCTTTTCCCTATAACGAGACAAAGTACTTTACCGATACTGAGGTAATGCATAATTTCTGCTATCAGAGGATCTTTTATGCAGGGCCGGTAGCAAAGATAATCCATAAGGACATAATGAGCCGTTTCAGATTTCCCGCGAACAGGGGATATGAGGATTATGCCATAATGTACAAGGTCTTATCCGCAGCCCCGAGGACTGCTCTTATCCCGCATGTCCTGTATTATTACCGGCAGCATAGTAATTCGACCATGCATACGGAGTTTAATCCCAAAAAGATCGACCGGATAAGGATAGCATCCGAACTTAAGGAATTCATAGACACCAATTATCCGTCTGAATCACTGGCCGTAAAGACCAGATTCCTTTTGGCCAATATACAGCTTTGTATGGACATTCCTTTCTCTTCTGATTATAAGCCTCTCAGGAGCGAAGTGTATGGTAACATAAAGAGCGTTAGAAAGGATGTCATCGGGGATCGCGAGAGTAAATTAAGCCTTCGGCTGATGGCAGTAACGACATATCTCGGAATACATGCCACCCTCTGTCTTGGGCGGCTATATAAGAAAGTCTTTATCTGATATGGGCGGGAACAGGAAATGATGTTATTCATATATGCGGCTTTCATACTGATACTTCTTCCCTGCCTGTTTATGAGACTGCGGTCCTCTTCGGCATCTTCTCAGCTATTGGAGAAAAAGGACACAACATCCGTCCGCGGTATCTCGGCACTGTTCGTTATTGCAGCTCACTATTCTATATGGATCGCTCTTTTGGACGGAGTATCTTTTATCAAGCCTGTTTCACTTGGTCTGGGACAGCTGGGCGGAATGGGTGTGCTCCTGTTCTTTTTCGTTTCCGGATACGGCATAAATGAATCTTACGGAGATAAGAAAGACCTTAAAGGTTATATTCTCAAGCGCTTCCTGGGAGTGTATCTTCCTTATGTCCTTATGAAGCTGATAACGGTTACCGCCGAGATCCTCTGCGGTGTGAGTGCGGAGGACCTAGCGATCCCGTTAAGGTATCTTCAGATCCTTATTATCCCCGACTGGTTCGTACTGGTCATAGTCTTGCAGTATATCTCGTATTATCTTTGCAGCCGCTTTGTTAAGAAATATCTCATTATCGGAAGCATCGTGATCGATGCCCTGATGTCGGCTGTGTTTATCCTGACCGATAAGCCCCTTGGATGGTTCAATGCGCTCTGGCTCTTTACATTCGGTGTTCTGGTCTCAAGATATCAGCCTAAGATACGGGAATATATCGAAAAGAGACTCATCATCTGTTCTGTTGTTTCTTTTGTCGGATTTGCGGCCTTCGGAGCACTGTTCGCCGCTCTTAAGAGCGGGGGATGGATAAATGTTGTTAAGCCTGTATCGGGAATATTCCTGTGCCTGTTCATATGCTGTCTTCTGAGAAGGATTGATCTCAGTAACCGGGTCATCATGTGGTGCGGCAAAAGATCTCTGTATCTCTATATAGTCCACATCTCGGTCTGGGATTGCCTTCGGATATATATCGGTAATCCCGCACTTCTGATATGGATATCCCTTGCGGTTACGGCGGGAGTTACTGAGGGGATATATCGGGGCGTGAGCTTTGTGGTCGGCAGGATAAAGAACGTAAGTATAGGAGATACGAAGCGTGTAGAATGAACTGTATTCATGAATCAACAGTTCACTGTTTGGGAAAACTTGGGGTATTATATAAAAAGGTATATCCTAACTGAAGAAGAGGTGCCTGCAAAAGATGTCTGATATAGATCTGATCATATACTGGGTCGACGGAAATGATCCGGAATGGCAAAAAAAGAAGGCTTCATATACTCCGGGAGCCACCTGTGATGCCGCTTCTAACCGCTACAGAGATATGGGCACCTTGAAGTATTTCTTCCGCGGAGTCGAGAAGTTTGCCCCCTGGGCGAGGAAGGTATTCTTTGTTACCGACGGTCAGATCCCGGAATGGATGGATACCGGTAACCCCAGGCTTACGATAGTCGATCATAAGGACTATATTCCCGAGAAGTATCTTCCGGTATTCAGTTCCCACCCGATCGAACTCAATTTCCACAGGATAGAGGGGCTTTCCGAGCATTTTGTGGTAATCAATGACGATTTCTTTTTTACGGCTCCTTCCGCCCCCGAGGACTTCTTCCAGAACGGGCTTCCCGTAGACATCATGACCGAGATGCCGCTTCAGTATAAGACGAACCATGTTTATAACAGGATCCTGTTTAATAACTATGACACGATAGGAAAATACTTTCCCGATCGTAAGGAATACAAAAAGAGACTTAAGAATAAGATGCTGTCGCCCAAGTACGGAGCCTATTTCTTTTATAATCTTATTACTTATATGCTCCCGTATTCGGGATTTTGGGGAGTGCACACCCCTCACTTCATGAGACCGTACAGAAAAACCGACTTCATCAAGATGTGGGAGATGGAGGGAGAACTCCTGGATCGTACATGCAGTTCCCGTTTCCGTTCGGAGAACGATGTAAGCATCTATCTGATCAGGCTCTGGAACATCATGAACGGGGATTTTGTTCCCGGAAACATCTTTAAGATGGGACATGCGATAGTCCTCAAAAAGGATGATCCCGGTATTTATTCGGAGATCAGGAGCGGCAAGCATAAAATGCTCTGCCTAAATGACGAGCTCAGCGACAGCGACTTTGACGCCGTAAGCGCCAAGATCTGCAGTGCTTTTGAAGATCTGCTCCCGGAAAAGTCGGGATTTGAGAAATGAGAACATACGTAAGAGAACCCGAATACGACGGCCTCGATGCCGTCACCGCCAGGAGCAAGGCGAGATACGATGCCCAGGTCATAATGGATCAGATGAGTTTTCAGTCATTTTCCTTAGGAGCGGGCAGAAAAGACGATACTCACGGCATTAAAAGGATCCTGTGGCATATACATACACACGGACTCTGGAAAGAAAAGACCAAATATCTTAAAGAAGGAGATATTTTCCTTATCCAGAGCCCCTGTACCGACTTCGAGTTCTTCTTCCCCGGGCTTGTTAAGAAGCTTGTAAAGCGTAAAGTCAGGGTGATCCTTCTGATCCACGATCTCGAACGATACCGTCATATGAAGGATAAGAACAGTTCTCTCGGCCGGAAGCTCCGCTTCCGGGCAGAGGAGAAGACCCTTATCTACGCCTCATCTCTGATAGTTCATAACGATAAGATGAAAGCTGACCTGGCAGGATCGGGAATAGACGATAAAAAGATGGTCTCTCTCGAGATATTTGATTATCTGGCTGCTGAAGCTGATACGGCGGAACGTAAAAACGCCGTTGATATGCCGCTGATCGTGGCCGGCAACCTTTCCAAAGCCAAATCCGGATATCTATACGAACTGCCTGATAATACCGAGTTTAATCTCTTCGGCATGGGGTATAGCGGAGAACCGAAGCCAAATATCAACATAAAAGGATCGTTTAAACCTGAAGAACTGCCAAGTAAGCTTGACGGCAGCTTCGGCCTCGTGTGGGACGGTCCCTCAGCCGAGTCCTGTATAGGAGCCACCGGAGAATACCTGAAGATAAATAATCCCCATAAGACCTCGCTCTACCTGGCGTCGGGAATCCCGGTCGCCATCTGGAAAGAGGCCGCACTGGCGAAGCTTATAGAAGAGAACGGCTGCGGGATAACTCTTGAAAATATCGGGGAAGCAAAGGAAAAGGCTGAGAAGATAAGTCCCGAAGAGTACGGGAAGATGGTCGGGAATACCAGGCGGATAGGAGCTAAACTTCGGGCCGGCTATTATCTCAAAACCGCAATAAGTAAAGCAATTGACATGGGATAAAACAAAATAAGTGATAGAATCGTATATAGAGTGAGATTTGTAACATGAACAGTAAAGGCGGCGCCAGAACAAAACATTTGGATTTTATTATCCTGGATCTGTTAAGTATCCAGGTCGCTTTTGTGTTGGCGGGGTTCATCTTCTGGAGTAAGATAGGCAGTATTCTCGATCTCTATTGGATCATCGACGGTGCTATATCGATCCTATATCTCTTAGTAGTGCTTTTTAACGCACCTCACAGCAGCATCATGAGAAGAGGGTACCTTAAGGAACTGTGGAGTGTCATAGTTACTAACATCTGGATGATGCTTTCCCTTCTGGCTATCCTTTTTGCGTTCAAGGAATCTGCTACATATTCCCGAGTATTCCTGGGAGCCTTTTCAATAGCTGATGTACTGGTAATGTTTATTTTCAGATGCATCTGGAAAAAAGTTCTCCGGATGCGCTTCAAAAAAGACAATTCCAAAGTCCTGATAATAGGATATAAAGATAATCTTGAAGAGTTCATTAATGCTCTGAAGAAAGACAACATCGGTTACTATCTCTACAGGGGCGTGGTGTTGCTCGACGGAGACAATGAAGAGACCTTTATGGATATTCCGGTAGCTCCTCTCGAGGGAATACTGGATTATGTCAAAGAACATGTCGTAAATGAAGTGTATATCCTGGGCAGATCCAATGAGAATGAGAGTCTGGCCGATCAGTTCCTAGATATGGGTATCATGGTCCATGTTGTACTTAATTATGAGGTTCTCGATCTTACAAATGCACAGCTCGAGCAGATCGACAGATATGCTGTTCTTACTGCCAGCATCAGCAGAGGAACGTTTGGAGAACTCTTTATAAAGAGAGTGTTTGATATATTCGTATCGATAATCGGACTAGTCTTTACCGGTCTATTCACTCTTATCTTCGGCCCGATCATCTATCTTCAATCTCCCGGCCCGATATTCTTCTCTCAGAAGAGAGTAGGCAAGAACGGCAAGTTCTTTAAGATGTATAAATTCCGTTCCATGTATATGGATGCTGAAGAGCGTAAGAAGGAACTTATGGATCAGAATCAGATGAATGGTCTTATGTTCAAGATGGATAACGACCCCAGGATCATCCCGATCGGTAAGTTCCTCAGAAAGACCAGTATCGATGAATTTCCCCAGTTCTGGAATATCTTCAAGGGGGATATGAGCCTTGTTGGTACCAGGCCTCCTACGCTCGATGAATTCGAACAATACGAATCCCATCATCTGAGCAGACTGGCAATAAAGCCCGGGCTTACCGGTATGTGGCAGACCTCGGGAAGGTCAGATATAACTGACTTTGAAGAGATAGTAAGGCTTGATAATGAATATATCAGGAATTTCTCGCTTGGTTTGGATATAAAGCTTATATTCAAGACGTTTACCGCTGTTTTGTTCGGCAAGGGGTCGAAATAACGAAAAGCAAGACAAAACCGACAACATATATTATAATATAGCGGATTTCAATGAATGATACGGGGGATCCCTTATGTATAAGACAACCGGCAGAGAGTGCTTTTTCTATATACTTCGCAAGTGGAAGATAATGCTTAGTCTTGGAATTATTGTCGGAATCCTTCTCGGAGGATATACATTAGCAAAGACGATCATCAATTGGGACAGGAATAAGAGCGAGATCGAAGAGGCCCAGGCTGCTTACGACGAGATGACTTTATATCTGAGCGGTGTACAGGATTTCTATAACAAGCAGATAGATGATAAGCAGAGACTCCTTGAAGAATACAGAAGTTCATTGGATAGCAACCCCATCCTCTCATATGATTCCACTAACATTGGAATGGCTTATGCGGATATTGTTCTTGATGCATTTAATTCTGATGGATCAGCCAGAGAGATCACAGACGATTATCTTAACGTATTTAGGACTGTGGTAGAAGATAATCTTGACTGGGAAGCTATTGCTCAAAACGGAAATCTTGACGAGGAATATGTCAAAGATCTGTACGGAGCCTGGTATTGGGGATCTACAAACCGAATGATGAGAGTTCGTTTCTATTCCGATAACGAGACCAAGGCAACGGCAATGCTTGAGGAGTATCTTGCTCAGGCAGAAGCGATGCACGATCTGCTCGTTCGTCAAATGGGCGAATTTGAAATGTCGTCACTTAATATATTGAGCCGCACCGATAATGATGGCGGATTCGCTTCCATACAGCAGAATATCTTAAACAAGGTTGACGGATATCAGGGCGATATCGATGCTCTTAATGAAACCATAGCAGGATTGCCGTATCCGGCTGTCCCTCCGCAGATTCCCACGCCCGGTAAAATAGTATTGAGTGTAGGTAAGCATGCGGCAGTAGGGTTCGGCGCTGTTGTAGTTGCACTGATAGTTCTATATTATCTATTATTCTATTTGAACGGCAGACTGCATTCTACAAGCGAATCGGAATACTATTCTGGTTCAGCAGCAATCTCTTACGAGCCTGACTCCAAGAAGAAAAACAAAGGTATCGATAAGTGGATTGCTTCCATGGATACTAAGACTTTACTATATCCTCAGGCTGAAGCTGTCCACAGAGTTCTTCTTAATGCCAAGCTTGTTGCACCGGAAGCAGAGAAGATAATGTTTACCGGTCTTGACAGTGACAAGGAGATTCAGGATCTTAAGAATATCCTTACCGAGATCAAGGGAATGAGCTTCAAATTTGGACTTGAAAAGAATCTTCTTACAAACAGGGAATCCCTTGACCATTTGGCTGTATATGATGCTGTTGTACTTGTTGAGAAACTCGACAAAACGGATGTCGAACTTCTGAAGAAAGAAATTGAACTTATAAGGCTTTCCGGAAAGAAGATCGTTGGAGTATTAATGGTTCGATAGAAATCAGAAAAATATAGTGGTCCGTTTGTTCTATTAGTATCGCTCTTGGATCTATTATATTTTGGTTAAAATGGAAACTAACAAAGTTAAGGAGAGAGCATGGAAAAGTTATTTATTGTTATGCCTGCTTATAACGAGGAAGAGAATATAAAGTCAGTGGTCGAACAATGGTATCCTATTTTGGCAGGAAAAGCAGATGATTCACGTCTTGTTATCGCTGATAGTGGTAGTAGTGATAAAACACATGAACTCCTTGTTGAAATGACTAAAAAGGAATATCCCCAAATAGATATATTGTCAGACACTAATCAATATCATGGGCCCAAGGTTATAGCCTTATATGATTATGCTATTCAAAATGGGGCAGATTACATATTTCAGACTGATTCAGATGGACAAACGAATCCAGCTGAATTTGATGCATTTTGGGATGAACGTGATAGATATGATGGTATATTTGGTAACAGAACAGTAAGAGGAGATGGTAAAGATAGAGCTTTTGTAGAGAGAGTAGTATGTTTTCTTTTAAAAGTATATTTTGGGGTCAACCTACCGGATGCCAATGCGCCGTTTCGCTTAATGAAGGCCGATGTAGTAAAAAAATATTTATATAAGATGCCATCGGAATATAATCTCCCAAACATAATGATGACTACATATTATGCAAAGAATAAAGAAAAAATGGAATTCAAAGAGATATCTTTTAAGCCCAGACAAGGAGGGGTGAATTCAATTAACATTCCACGTATTATAAAGATAGGCTGGAAAGCATTAGGCGATTTTAGAAGATTCAAGAAGGATATGTATTTGTAGATAATATTGCATTGGTATTATATTTCGAGGCAATAATCAACATTATTTCTGGATGCATCTCTGAAATTGAAACAGTAACTTCAAAAGAAATAGAAAGCAACAACAAACCGTGTTAAATGATGCAAATGAACAAAAATACTATTACACATAAATCACCTAACGCTACTTTTAATAGTATTGTTTTCAAGAATAAAGAGAACATATCGGCACTCCTAATATCAGTAATGTTGGCTTTAATCTTTGGGTTTAACAGTCCTTTACATCCGTGGATCAAAGGAGAAGCCGGGGTGGATTCCAGCGTTTTCAAAACAGTGACCATGATGATGGAACGTGGTTACATGCCTTATAGGGATTCTTTTGATCACAAAGGTCCCGTCATATATATATTTAACTGGTTCGGAAACAGATTATGTCCATATATCGGAATATGGATAATTGAAATAATAGCAATTACCATTACTTTTTTTCTTATGTATAAGATCGCACGTTTATCTTGTGGTATTACTGCATCTTTTATATCTGCTTTAACCGCCGTGTCTCTTTTGTTTATTTACTATGAGGGCGGGAATTTTACTGAAGAATATGCTATGCCTTGTATAGCAGCAGGATTATATTATTTTCTTGATTATCTGATAAATAACAAAATAAATAATAAAAGAATAATAATTTCCGGAATATGTCTTGGAATAGTTTTGATGCTGAGACCAAATATGATTTCTGTGTGGATCGTATATTGTGTGATGATCGCAATTGTTTTGACAAAAAAGAAGGAGTTTAAAAAATTACTTGGTTTTGCTTTATGGTTCTCCTTGGGAATTGCAGTTGTGATCGTGCCGGTGCTCATATGGTTAATTGCGAATAACGATCTGTATTACTTTTTTCAAGATTATATTATCTTTAACAGGAAATACACGTCTACTGAGGGTGGAAGAATTCTGTTTTCTTCAAAGTGGAGTGCATTTTTCCATTTTTCCGAGTCATCGGTATATATCATTGCACTCTTCAGCATCCTGTACCATCTAAGGAATAAAAAAGCAATCAATATCTCATATTTGGTCTATCTTGTATTGACTGTTGTACTTATGGTCATGAGCGGTCAAATATATGGTCATTACGGAATGATCTTGGTGCCTGCTGTTGTATATCCTATAAGTTTGGTTTTTGGTGATGTTCAGCGCATTAAGGAAACTAACACATCCCAAGCGCTAATTATACTGATTTCTTTGTATCTGTTGAGCGTAATGATAATGCCAAATTGGCTCGGAACAATAAAGGGGATAGCTTCTATTTACGAAAAGAAGGATGATATCTCTAATAATAGTTTAGCAACGGAATTTAAATATATTATCGAAAACACTACTGATGAGGATGATAAAATTTCTGTGTATGGGAATTGGGATATTATATATGTTTTAAGTAATAGGGCGCATGCAACCAGATATTCATATCTTTTTCCTATTGGACAGGTTATGCCGGAGATTATGGATGAGTATATGGAGAGTCTTCAAGAAGAATTACCGCGGATTATTATTGTTCAAAATGGCAGATACGATGAAAACATTCAATCATTTTTGGATGATAACGATTATCAGCTAAGATATTCCAGTAATCCAAATAATCAATCCGATAGTTATATGCTGTTCATAAAGAAGTAAAGTTGATCTATAGCGTCACTCCGGGTCGCATGAAGCGGAACAGCATGCCGTTTCCGATAGAACGGCATGCTGTTTTTGTAGAATTTGTAATTCATTAGTAGCTTATCTGATAATACCGTAACTTGCACAGATCCTTGTAAACTCGACAGACTGTGCAAATCCATTGAAGACCTCTTCTCTTGATATACCGGAATCAAGCTGTCCTACCCACGCATCATAGCCTGCCTGATCCGGTTCTCTTCCCATAAAGGTCCTGTAGAGTCTTGCCACATATTCGCCATTATCGACATTCTGTCCAGTGAACTCTTCGCTAAAGAAGAATCCTCTAGCTGCTCCGGTTCCAGTATCACGCTGATTTGCCAGCTGATGTGCCCAGGCCATAAGTCCTCCCTGATCCGCATTCCTGTTGAGACAGGTCGTGTAAAGTCTTGTCGCAAAATCGATAGTTGCCTGATTCGGTTCGACTTCTATGGATGGAGTTCCGGTTCCGCCTGAAGGAATGCCATAGGAAAGGCAGAGATTTGCCCATTCAGTGGAATTAATGAATCCTTCAATGACATTCTGTCTGTTTTCACCACCGTCGAGAACACCTACCCAGGCAGCCAGTCCGCCTTCATCGGCTTCTCTTCCGAAGAAAGTTCGATACAGAGTCTGAACAAATTCAGTGTTGGAGCAATTCTTGTTAAGGAATTCATCACTATAGAGGAATCCTCTTGCCAGATCGGCGCCTGTATTTTGTCCCGATGTTACAGTATCGACCCACTGCTGCTGACCGACAGGATCAGATCTTCTTCCAAGAGCTACGGTATAAAGCCTTTCAACGAAGTCACTGACACCGTTCGTGTTACTATCTTCAGGAGTAGGAACAACCGTGACATCGGCAGGAGTCGTCGGAGTCGGTTCAGGAGTTGTTGTTGAATCTGCAGCAGGGTTTTGTACGGGTGTTGGAGTCGTTGTAGAATCCGTAGCAGGGGGTTGTGCAGGCGTTGGAGTCGTTGTAGAGTCCGCAACAGGGTTTTGTGTAGGAACAGGAGTTATAAAATCCATATCCGATTCAGGCGTTACGGTTACATTAACACAATTATCCGTAACGCGGACTCTGCATTTCCATTCCGGGATGTTGCTAAAGGTGTTATTTGAGATTGTTGCAGTATTGACGTTGTCAAGATACATACCATGCCCGTTCGTATTTGAAATACTGTTTCCATTGACAGTCAGGTTTCTGCATCCTGAGAAGCATATTCCAATTGAACCGCTATCGGAAATGGTATTATTTTCAAATCGTCCTGTTGAATCTACTGCATTGATTTGATGACTTGAAGTATTCCCGAAATTATTGTTTGTAACAGAAACATTTGAATTCTCATAGATTTGCAGAGCGTTTACACCTCCGCTGATTGTGTTTCCGTCTATGGTTGCAGTTGATGTTCCCTTAATGGTAATACCTGCTTCAGTATAGTTGCCGATGATATTGTTACTGATGTTGACGTTAGATCCGGATACTCCTATAGAAGATCTATAGGGAGCGGATGTATTATTCATAGTATTATCAGATATTGTAACTCCATTGGAATCACTAACGTATACCAAGTATTTGGATGATTTCATGAAGGTATTGCCGGATATAGATACATCGTGGCCGGACATATTGTTGACATAAATGCAGTTATTGCCGTCAGTACTTAAATCGTTGCCCGATACCATTATGTCATCATCACCTCTATCAATCAGTATGCACGCTGTGATACTGTTGTCTGTTGTATTTATGGTATTGTCACGTATGGTAGCTCCATGAGAATCTAAAAGATGAATGTAACCACCTTCAAGAGTACAGTTGGAGATCACGGCAGCTGACTGGTTTATCATGATATTTTTATTGAATGTTTCATGTCCGACCGTAACTGATGCGTTCTCGACATATAACTCATTATTTCCATTTGTTGCATATGCATTTTGATGTTCTTCGGAAATATTATTGATAACAATCCCGTCGGAATCTTTAATGTATATGCACGTTGTATTGGATCCGGATAATATGTTGGAGTCAATAGCTATGTTTGATGAAGACTCGGTAATCATAATGTTAGAATGGATCTTATCGTCAGATTTTATAGCATTACCGGTAATTGTAATCCCGGAAGATGTTTGTAGAAATATTGGAGAAAAAACATTAACATAGTCGGTATATGAATCCGGCGTGACCGTACCTGTTATTGTATTTCCGATGATAAGAGAGTTATGAGCATCATTAAAATCACAGAAACTTCCAACATTGGTTGCAGTGTTGTTTTTAATGATCATATTGTTGAAGCTGTATGCTGAGATGCACGTTGCACGGATATTATTGAATGTATTGTTTTCGACTATGATCTTATCTGCGTATCCGATAGCATAATTTTGGTCATTAGGAGAAGAAGAGATCGTATGGTGTGTTCCTAGTCCGCGGAAAACATTGTCAAATGTACAGTTTCTAACCGTAATATTATTACAGGGAGTTCCGTCCGCTGCCGGTCCGCCGCCCTCGCCAATCTCATTCATAAAATCCATATGAATGGCTTCAATCGGACAATGACGAGCAATCTTATCTTCTTCACTAAGACCTGAGTCATAAAAACGTCTGTCATCTCCCGTGAAGACCTGAGCATCCTTGAACGTACAATTATCGATTAGTACTTTATTACTTCCGCTGATGTTTATCATATGGTTTACGGCATCAGTTATAGTAATGTTGTTAAAGATAATGTTATTGGCGTGAGTAATAACGAGTATATTAGCAAAATCATGATCTGCTAAGTTTCTGTTTGCATTCCATGTTCCTCCCTCTATAAACACATTATGAATGGCATCATACCCGCCAACGGCGATATTGTTTGCATTCGCAGAACCATCTCCGGACATGAGCATATCGCCGCCGGGCCAATTATCCGATCGTATTATTTCTGTGCCTTCTTCTAATATCAGACGTGTGTTAGAGTAGATATAAAGGCTTCCGTTAGTAGTATATACTCCCGCAGGGATCGTAATCTGAGTAAGAACAGTCTCATCTGCCCCAATTGCCTGATTAAGAGCTTCCTGAATAAAGGTGGTATCGTCGCCCACTGCTGCATCGCGACTGACAGTGATCTCGTTTATAGTCTCATACCCGATCTCGTTCCAATCTGCCGGACCCGAGGCTTCTATCGGTTCGGAAGCCATTGCCGAAAATGCCGGCATGTTCAGAGTTAAACATATAACTAAAGTGATTAATATGGATTTAGCTGTTTTTTTCATATAATTCACCTCAACTTTCAATTCATACCTTACAACAATAGATTATAATGTTGCGGTATACATGCCATTATTATTCTGTTATATTTTTGTGAACTTTCGAACGGGCAGGAATATATAGTTGCGAACGGACTCCATTAATCCTGAGAGGCAGACGCCACGGATAATGTCGGTTGAACGGATATCCTTATCTTTAATGATCAATTAGATGTTTCTTTTTTCAGATGCAACTTTTTCAGCACTAAGTTAATTACTTCCAGTATTATCTCATCCTTGAATATGATCATAAGGATCCCGTATACTCCAAAGAACAATACAGATGCTATGGCAAGCTTTGTAAGATTATAAAGTAAGATCTTTCCTTCAAGGAAGGGAATGTTCAAGTCAAATAATTTGATCCCGAAAGAAACAGCCAGACCTGCCAACGTTGCCAAGGTTATCTTAACATAATGAACCTGCTTGAACGATTGTATGATCGGCACCTCATTTTTCAGCTTTACCAGGAATATAAGCTGGACAACAAGTACGGCAAATTCGGCGGCAAGAGTTCCTATGGCCGCCCCTAGTGCTTTGTATTCGGGAATAAGAAGGAAATTGAGGATAAGGTCTACAACGGCTCCTACGGCAGTAGAGCAGACAACGAGCTTTTCTTTTCCAAGCGGTAAAAGGATCTGAAAACCGATGATATTGGTGATTCCGATAAGTACCAAAGTCGGCATGATAACCATCATGGGGTGAACAGATGCTTCAAATTGTAAACCTGAAGCAACCATTATACTCTCAAAAGCAAAATACGTAAAAAAGACAAAGAGCGGAACTGATATTACAAAGACAAAACGAAGCGCTTTGGCGGTAATTCGATAGAATTCATCGTACAGCTTATTTTCCACATAGTAGGATACTCGAGGATATAATACAGCACCTAAGGATGTAACCAATGCAACAAGTACGGACTTGATCTTTGTAGCCGATTCGTAATATCCGACATCAGTTCTTGTGGTCATTACGCCCAACATAAATCTATCCAGATTTAAGTAGATGGAGATCGTACAGGCGAATGCGAAAAAAGTAATGGTAGGTCCTATATGTTGTTTCAGATTAAGCTTGCCCAGCCCCTTGAAAACGATCATTTTCCGAAGATGAACAAAATTCATGATGTTAGAAGCGGATGCAGCAAATATTGTAATGGCACCGTAAATTACAACATCATTTTCGGTCCTGACGAGCAAGTACATGGCAATAAATGCTATAAATTTAAAAATCAAAGATCTGACCGTGATATATCTGTACTGCTCGATTGCTTTATAGAAAAACTCGACACCGATCGATGACAATAATATCGTCGATCCCAATATGAACATCAGCGCCTTGTCACAAGAGAACTGCGGTATCAAAAAAACAGCAGGAATAAAAACAATATAGACTACAAACGTCAATATCAGATTTATTGCCTGTAATTCCAAAACGGTCTTGCTCAAAAGGGCCTTATTATCACGGACTTTGGCACATGCTCTTATTCCGTATGTCGGTATACCCAGAGATGCGAAAAGAGCAAAATAGTTAACAGCTGAACTTGCAAAACCGACTCTTCCTGTTCCGGCGGGTCCCAGAACACGATTTATATATGGGTTAGTGAGTATCGGGAATATGATACTCGACAGTGAAAGCATAGTATTAAGTATAAAGTTCTTTTTTACTGACGGTTGTCCCACTTACAGATCCGATCCTTTGATTTTTCTTAGAAGACTATTCTAATACAATATTATAATATATAAAATAAGTAAGATTGATTGTATTGTATAATTGTATAAGTGAAGTATAATAAGTAATGCTCAGCATTTAGATATTTCAGGTTTCTCAAGGATTTTAGATGGAGAATAACAGTTTAAACAACGAATGGCAAAGACCGATAAATATACTGTATTACAGTATTTTTGCCGGAATATTTAACTATCATTTTATGGCATCCACTATGTTATATGGTGAATATTTTAAAGATTATTTTCCTGTATTTTCTGACATTTACGATAAGTGTTATTGGATCCTTCTCGGACTATCGATCTTTACTGTCATCGTCTTGTTCAAGGGAGTGAAACCGAAGATCTTCCCGATTGCGATACTTGCAGTGGCTTTGCTGTACGATCATTTCAGAGATATCACGACCATGCGAAGTCTCTCGATATTTTTGATGCTTATCATTTGTTCAAAAGAGAAATCATACAAAGTTATCGGAGTCATATCACTGATAAGCGGTTGGGGATGGGTTATCTCAAGCGCAGTTGCCTGTAAAATGGGATTGATCCCAGATATTGTTTTCGGCAATCGTCATTCACTGGGCAGCATATATATGACAGATCTTGCCTGTCATTTTCTGACACTTATGATGGTTACATGCATCATTCGTAAAGGTAAGCTCAAAATTTGGGAATATGCCGGTGCTTTTGCTCTTTTGGCCGTTAACATCCTGCTTATGAAGGCCAAAGTAGGTTTTCTATGTCTTTTTATTCTGATGGCGGGAACGTTATATTATCAATATGTATTACCTCATAATCAAATCGGTATTGGCATTAAGAGAAATTATAAGAAAATGTGTTTTTTTGCTATTTTGATTCTAGTTCCATTGATGATATATTTAACCGCAACCTACACTACAGATCCAAATGTACTTTATAACAAGGTAGGTGCACTTGATACTATCAAATCCAGGTTAATGCTTGGAAGAAAAGCTATGGACCAATACCCGATTACATTTTGGGGTACATATATACCGGAAAGAGGCAACGGGGGTAATACAACCGGAGTAGTTACTGATTATTTTTTCTTGGATATATCATATGTAAGAGTGCTTTTTAAAGAGGGTATAGTTATATTTGCTCTGGTAATCATCTTGTTTGTTAAACTTCAGAAAGTCTTGGCAGACTGTAAATGTATATATCTCATGTTTGTAGTTTTTGTGTTTTTATTGGATTGCTCAATAGAGCACCACATTTTAGAAATCGGGTATGATATATTGCCGTATTTGCTCTTCTGTAATGTGTTTACGAAGGAAGATACAGTTGCTTTAACTAAACAAGTACAGACATCTGGTAATATTTTAACGTGCTATAAATGCTGATTGAACAAACCAATATAAAGGAGACTTACATGGCCGAGAATAATAAGATTGATGTTGTAATATCATGGGTTGACGGGAATGATCCTGTTTGGCAAGAAGAAAAAAACTCTTGGAAGGCTAAGAAAACGTCTCAGGATAAAACTGCTGTAGCCGTCAATCGATATAGAGAATGGGATAATCTTCAGTATGTTTTCAGAGGAATAGAGAAGAATATGCCATGGGTAAATAATGTATATCTGGTTACTTGGGGGCATTTACCCAAATGGCTCAACACAGAACATCCTAACTTGCACATAATTAATCATAAAGAATACATCCCTAACGAGTATTTGCCTACATTTAATTCAAGTGTAATTGAGATCCATTTGCATCGTATTCCGGGAATAGCCGAAAACTTTTTGTACTTCAATGATGATATGTTTACTATCAAGCCGACTAAGAGCACGGATTTTTTTGTCGATGGAAAGCCTTGTGATCTGGCCGCTTTGTCTCCACAACCAATGCAGCGTGATGTTATCGCAAACATAGAAACCAATAATTTGGGTGTTCTGAATACTCATTTTACGGTTAATGATGTTAAGAAGAATAAGAAATTATGGTTGGATTTCCGTCACTTCGGTTCATATGCTGTTAGAACATTGTTGTTTATGAAGTTTTCTACTATCATAGGTGTTTTTGAACCGCATCTTCCCATTCCATGTGTAAAGAGCACCATGCAGGAAGTTTGGAATGCTGAATTTGATGTACATGACAAAACATCGAAGAATAAGTTCAGAGAAGCAACGGATGTAAGCATTTGGCTTACAAGACAGTGGCAACTTATGAAGGGCGAATTTGTTCCGCGCTCCAAGGATTTCGGAAAACTTCTTTCAGCCAGCAATATAGCCGGACTCGATTACTGCATAAATAACAAGAAATGCAAAGTGATCTGCATTAATGATGATGCCAGGGTAAGTGATTTTGAAACAAATAAACGTGAGGTTAACTCTCGTTTGGAAAAAATCCTTCCCGAAAAATCAAAATTCGAGATATGAGGTAACATAAGACGTGGAGAGAGTTTTAGTTTGTGGATTTACCGAAAACAGAGGTGGAATGGAATCATATTTGATGAATGTTTACCGAAATATTGATAGAGAGAAACTGCAATTCGATTTTATAAATCTTAATCCCGGTGAAATGGCGTTTACCGAAGAGATTAATTTATTAGGCGGACATGTTTATAAGATCCCAAGGAGACGGGATGATATAGCAGCACACAAAAAAGCACTTGATGATCTCCTGTCAGCGCATAACTATAAGGGAATGTATTATCAGTGCACACGTAGACTGACTACGATGGAATTCTTTAAATTGGCCAAGAAATATGGAATAGAAAAGAGAGTCATCCATTCTCACAGTTCCGACGAAAAAGGTATAGGTACGGTTAGCTCCATCAGGAAAAAGTGCGCTGCATTGACTATGAATCGATATATTAATGGCAGGTTAGCTTGTTCTAAAGCTGCCGGTAAGTGGATGTTCGGGTCTAAAGAATATCTGGTGATCAATAATGGAATTGATCACCAAAAATACAGATTCAACTCCGAAAAAAGACAAACAATAAGATCAGAATACGGAATCAGCAATGATACCTTCGTATTAGGTACAGTCGGAAGGTTAGCTTATGAGAAAAACCCGTTATTTATGATTGAACTTTTTAATGAATACAAAAAAAAGCACAAAAAAACTGTGTTTTTACATGTTGGTACCGGAGTCTATCTTGAGCAGATGAAGCAGCGAATTAAAGAGTTATCTTTAGAAGACTCATATCTTTTGTTAGGGGAAAGAAAAGATGTTTATGATCTGCTTAATGCGTTTGATGTTTTCTTGTTACCGTCTCTTTATGAAGGATTTCCCCTTGTATTAGTCGAGTCCCAAGCCAATGGATTGCAATGTGTTATTTCTGACAATATTACCAGAGATATAGACCTTACAGGATTAGTACAATATGGATCTATTCAAAATATATCGGAATGGATAGGCTTACTTGAAAATGCTAGGTCTCATTTTGTTGAAAGAGAAAAATATAGTGAAGTTGTCAGGGAAAAGGGATTTGGAATAGAAGATTCTGCCCGAAAGATCCAGGAGTATTTTCTAAGTTGAGGAAGCGAGTTAAGAATGGAGAATAAATACTACATTACAAGAAACCAACCCAAGGCTAATCATGCCGGAAGCAAGGCTGTTTTGGATACAGAATTGATCCTTGAAAAGTGTAATTATCGCAGGATCAATATTTTTCCATATCGAAAAGGATTAGCACCTTTACGCAAGGCCGGTAATGTCTTGAGTTTGTTGAATGTTTATTCTATAAAGAATAATAGTTTGGTTGTAGTTGAACATCCGTTATATATCAATTCGTTGTACTTACAGACTCTTAAAAAACTCAAGGCAAAAAGAAATGTAAAGATAGCCTTTTTGATCCACGATTTCGAGACTTTAAGAAATCTGTTTCCTGATAATGAAATGATGAGGATCGTTGATAAGGAAATGATCAGTATTTCTGATTACCTTATAGTTCACAACAAAAAGATGAAAGAATACTTCATATCTGAATATGATTTCAAGCCGGAACAGTTGATCGAGTTAGGTGTCTTTGACTACATATGTGAAGGTGAGAATAGTATCGCTGACAGATCAAAAGAGGAAGGGGTTACTATAGCAGGTAATCTGAACCCTACCAAGAGCGGATATGTTTATAAACTGCAATCTTCAGCAGTACATACTACTTTTAATCTTTTCGGTGTGAATTTCGACCAAACTCTTTCAGGTGACAACGTTAAGTATTTTGGGTCTAAAGATGCTGATGAACTTCCTAATTGCTTGAATGGTAAGTATGGCCTTATCTGGGACGGATCTTCCGTTGAGTGCTGTGAAGGCGCTACAGGAGAATATATAAGATACAATAATCCTCATAAAGTTTCTCTTTATATCGCAGCCGGATTGCCGATAATCATATGGCGTAAAGCTGCTTTGGCTGATTTCGTTATCGATAATAATATCGGTTTTGTCATTGATAATCTGGAAGAGATCCCTGAGAAGATCTCAGCGATAAGTGATGAAGAATATGAGCTTTTTTCAAACAACATGAGATCCTTATCGAAAAAAGTAAGGACTGGAGAATTCCTGGAAAATGCACTTAAGGAATTAGAAAGAAAAAATTGAGGAGGCTATTTCCTTCTTCTATTATTTTCTGGAACGGATTTTTTTGTTTCTTTCGTCAATTATCAGACTGTATGGAGGAACATCCTTTGAGATCAATGTTCCTCCACCGATTACAGATCCTTTTCCGATTGTAACACCATCAAGGATTATTACGTTACTTCCGATCCAGCAGTCGTCTTCAACGGTGATTCCGTTTTGATTGACACCTTGGCTCTTTATGGTCGATTCCGTATCTGAGAAGACATGATTCTCTGCAAACAGACTGCACTTTGGTCCGAACATGACGTTAGAACCGATCGTTATCTTTCCTGAGCAACCGACATAATCGTAAGGTCCGATTGAACTGTGATCGCCCATGACAAGACCTTTGCCGAGATCTCCGCCATAGTAGCTTGACGGGCGGATCATGACACCGCGGCTGATGGTGACGTTATCACCAAAAGAAAGGCCTTCGAAGCAAAGGTCGTGTATCTCGGAATGATCTTCGAATTTACCATTACGACCGCATCTGATGTGGCTTCCGTGAGTTATGGTTACATCTTTACCTACAAGGAAAATTTTTAATGAACAGTCTTTTCCAAAGGCCTCTAAAAGCCTTTGCAGCGGTATTCTTGTATATGATGAATTTATCCAATCCATTTATTTCGCTATGCATATCAGTCTTACTTTCCGACTACGCTGTTATAGATCTTCATAAGCTGATTGTAATTGTCCTCTGGCATATACTTCGACTCATAGTCTTTTCGAGCATTAAGACCCATTTCCTTGCACTTGTCTGGATCGTTCCATAAAGCCTTGATCTTACCTGTAAGATCATCAAGGCTTCCGAGCTTGAACTTGCTGCCGTTATAATCTTCTGTTACTGCTTCAACGGAGAATCCGAGGTCGGTTGCTACAAGCGGCTTACCAAGCGACATAGTCTCGATCTCGACCATGGAACACCCCTCGTACCAGATGGAAGGGAATACGACGAACTCGGCTCCCTTAACGATGCTAAGGCACTTGTTGTGTTCGGTGTATCCGAGATAATAAACGTTATCTTTTGTATCAGCCCAAGTCTTGAATTCATTTTCGAGAGGACCGCCGCCCATTACTACAAGCGGGATATCAGTTATCTGATCCCATGCCTTCATAAGCATGCGAATGCCTTTTTCCTCGCCGATACGACCATAGAAAACAACATAACGGTCAGGGATGCCTTCGATCTTTTGGGACTTGGCATTTGCTTCTGCATCAGGCACGAAGTTGTATTTCTTGATAATCTTATTTTTTTCGAATCCGATATTGGTAAGAAGACCTATCTGGTTGTCGTTGAGACAGACATATCTGTCAATCTGATCGTAGAAAGTCCTTTTCTTCCTGTGGTAGGAAAAGATGTTCGCAACGATCAGGCTCTGAGCTTTGGAACCTTTGAAGCATCCGTATTTGCACATACGAATATACTTTCCGTCACCGCACTCGTTGCAGAGCTCTGTTCCGCGAAGAGATGTAGCGCACGGGCATACAAACCTCGTATCGTGAAGTGTCGCAACGACAGGAATATTGAGTTCTTTTGCAGCATAAAGGATCGAAGGTGACAGAAGCGGGAAGAATGTATGTACATGAACGACGTCAGGATGCTCTTTGTTGATCAGATCCTGAACCGCTTTATAGTTCTTCTTGGACCAGCGCATATTGAACATCATCTTGATCTTTCCCATTGCGCCTGCGTTATCGAATTCGTCATTACAAACGGTATAGCGTACTACTTCATTTCCGTGAGATTCGAGCATGGCCGTCTCAGACTTGAAGACCTGATCGTCTCCTGATGCGGAACCTTTTCTGTGGAAATTATGAATTGCCAATATCTTCATTTAGTCACCTTAATCAGCATTCCAGACCTTCGAATAAAGATCTGCAATATGTTGCCAACTGTAATGGTCTGTTATTCGTGCTTTAGCCTTCTGCCCCATTGCCTCGATCTCATCAGAAGTCATGGCATCTGCCTTGTTGATAAGTGTTTCGAGATTGCTGTCTTCCTTGGTCCAATATAAAGCTGCATCTTCTGCAACTTCTTTATTGAATGAGACACCAAGTAAAAGATTAAGTTTTGTGCTTCCCAACGCTTCAAGAAGGCTCGGGTTTGTTCCGCCAACTTCATGACCGTGGAAATATGCAAATGCATTCTCCCTGATCTTCTTAAGGAGATCTTTGTTATATACCGTTCCGACGAAACAGACACGCGGGTCATTCTTATAGTGAAGTTTCTCTTCCAATGTGTTAAGGAAAGCGTCGTTTACGTTGGAAATGATCGCAAATTTATGAGTGGACTTGCTCTTCATAAATTCACGAATCATGGTCTCGTAGTTATTCTCAGGAACGAATCTTCCTACTACGAGATAGTAGTCATTAGCCTTTAAGTTCTTGCTTTCGAGCCACTCCGTAAATGAAGGGTCGTTGTCAGCCATATTAGAAGGCGTAGTCTCGGAACCATAAGCGATAAATGTCGTCTTAGGCTTAAACTGATCATATTCTTCTTTGATGTATTTCTCGATGTTGATCGAATCGCAGATAGCAAGATCACAGTGCTTGATCATAAGCTTTTCGGAGACTTTCCAGTATCTTCTTATAGGAGCGCTCCATTTTGCTCTCATCCATTCATGTCCGTCCGGATTAACGTAATAAACACCGCCGAGCTTATGTATCTGACGCTTGTAGTGCCCCATAAAAGGACCGATCCTGCATGCAAGAACATAGAATATCGGTTTCTCGATATTGTTCTTCTTGCAATAGTCGATAGAGTATCTTAATGCGACAATATCATAATAGATAGCAACAGCTGGTCCGATGTTAGGGACAGAGAGCTTAAATACATGAGCATTATGATATTCGAACTCAATAACGTTTCCGTCGGAATCTTTCTTTGCATTGCTGATGCCCGAAAGTTTGGACTCATCCATATGACCGTCGCCGTTAGCCTTGCAGGCGATATGGTATTTGATATCCGAGTTATTGCTATGATATTCGGTAAGCTTATCGACAAAAGTCTCGTAGCCACCGTATTGTCCGATGGACTTGCTTCCGATAACAAATATATGGCGTTGATTATCTATCAAAATAATACCCCGAACTATAATCGTAGAATTAATTGCTTATTATATATTAATATATAGGTGTTTTCAATTTGTGAAAGATCACAACAATCGTGTGATCAGAGTATGTTGATAATCTTGAGATACAGCCACTCTAATCTAAATCTGAGAAGCAAGAGCTTAAGTTTGTTCTTTTTTGGTTGTATCCACGAAAGTTTACATGTTTTGATCGCGTTCTTATATGGTTCGGAACGAACGAATTCTTTAAGGTTGGATAATCTTTCTTTGAAGGGTTTGGGATTGTCTGGATGCGCCATATCATAAGTAGAAACGCCCAGGACACAATGGATTAGTCTTTTGTTTAAGGCCGTATGAAACTCATCGGTATTCAGGCTCTGACCTATGATATTGAGATATTTGACATAGTTTTCATCGTTCTTTCTGATATCTGGAAAGTATGTTTTTACAACTGATCCTTCTCTTTCCTGGGCAACATATAGAAACCGATCACAATATATTATTATGGGAGATTTGCTCAAACATTCGGCATTGAAGACAAGATCCTCGGCAACTTTCATATCTTCGTGAAAAAAGAGCGAATTCTTGATCAGGAACTCTGAACGGTATACTTTCCCCCAGGCTTCAATACATCCGAAGGGAACGACTCTTTCCTTATATCCTTGAGCTATGTTATCAAGAAGCAATTGATGAACTTCCTCTTTTGAAAGAATATCACCGTCTTCTTTTGCCAAACATTTCTGCTTCAACTCATAATCGATCTTAATTCTGTGGATGTTAGCATAGATAATATCCGGTTGTTCGTTTTCGTGCTGCCGCAAGATGCTGTCAACAGACTCTAAAGTCTCGGGAGCACAATAATCATCTCCGTCTATAAAGATGATCCATTTACCCTTGGATTCTCGTATTCCAAGGTTTCTGGCTGATGCCGCACCACCGTTTTCTTTATGTATAACACGAACTGTTTCATTTTGGAAACTGTCGCAGAGTTTAGCATATTCAGGTTTTGAACCATCATCTACCAGCAATATTTCATAATCACATTTGTCGTATGTCTGATTAACCATTTTGTCAACACATCTTTTCAAAAGGCTTTCATCAATGTTATATACCGGTACGATAAAACTGTATTTCATCATATTTGACTCTATTCCTCCGAATTTTATCTTGCATTTAATTATATCTTTTATAATTCTACATGAATAATTGTTTTTTGTCAGAGATGTTTTTATCAAAGAGATTATAGGATTTGATGCTATTGCGAAAGATAGCGAAAATGTCAAAAAAGGAGTATCATTTACGTAATTTGTATTTTCCCGTTAGGAGGCTTTATGAAAGGTATAATCCTTGCAGGTGGGGCCGGTACAAGACTTTACCCGCTGACAATGGTAACGAGCAAACAATTACTCCCCGTATATAATAAGCCGATGATCTATTATCCGCTTTCAACACTGATGCTCGCAGGTATCAAGGATATATTGATAATCAGCACAC
>JAFZWN010000009.1 GCA_017617295.1 Clostridiales bacterium
ACTGGTTTACAGATCACGCCTGATTTCATAGTAACACTTGGCGAGACGGTTCTTATTAGGAATGTGGATTACACAGTTGAATACGGTAATAACATCAACGCGGGAACAGGTGCAGGAATATTAACTATAACCGGAGCAGGAAACTATACCGGCGAAACTTCAATAACATTTGACATAGCTCAGGCTGATATTTCAGGTGCTCTGATAGCTCCCGTCTCTTCTCAGATTTATACAGGTTCCGCGATAGAACCCGAAGTTACAGTTACTCTTGATGAAACAATTCTGGAAAGCGGGACGGATTATACCGTAAGCTATGTGAATAACACGGCCATCGGAACGGCAACTGTTACTGTAACAGGATGCGGCAACTATACGGGTTCGCCTGCTTCGGTTAATTTCGAGATTGTTCCTAAAGATATATCCGAGGCTGTTATCTCTGCGGTCCCTGATCAGACTTATACCGGTTCTGCGATAGAACCTTCATTTACCGTTACTCTCAATGGTACGCCTCTCGTATACGGAACTGATTATTCGGTCGGATACAGCAATAACATAGATGCAGGAACAGCTTCGGTAACCGTAACAGGGTACGGCATCTATACCGGTTCTGCCTCCGCGACATTTGCTATCACTCAATTGAGTCTGGAAGACGCAGGAATCACTATTGACCAGTCTGCCGACCTGACATACACGGGTTCGCAGATCGCGCCTTTGTTTACAGTTATACTTGGAGAAACGGAGCTTCATACAGGAGATGATTTCTCGGTAGAATACGGCGATAACATCAATGCAGGAACCGGGGCCGGAAGCATAACTATAACCGGAACCGGCAACTACAGCGGCGAAGCTTCTGTAACATTTGATATAGCACCCGCAAGCATCACCGGATCGACTGTTACGATCGTTAACACTCCTGTTTACACCGGAGGATCTGTAGCTCCTTCGTTTACGGTAACTCTTCCGGACGAACGTGTTCTTGGAGAGAACGATTACACATTTGAAGTATCCAGTACGACCGGTTTCGCGGCAGGAACGGATACCGCTTCGCTCGTTGTCAGAGGTGCCGGGAACTATACGGGAGAACTTGATCCTGTCACCTTCACGATCGTTCCTGCAGAAATCAATTCCGCTACTGTCGCTGCGATCGCGGATCAGACTTATACCGGGTCTGCGATAGAACCAGAGATCACCGTTACTCTCAATGATACAACTCTCGTAAGAGGAACGGATTACACCGTAAGCTATGCGAACAATACAGCCATCGGTACGGCGACGGCAACAGTAACAGGATGCGGTAACTATACGGGTTCGCCTGGTTCGGTAACTTTCGAGATCGTTCAGGCTTCGATCTCCGGTGCTATTATCTCTGCTATCCCTGATCAGACTTACACCGGTTCTGCGATAGAACCCGATGTTACCGTTACACTTGGTGATGATACTCTTGTAAGAGGAACGGATTACACCGTAAGCTATGCAGATAATACGGCCATCGGTAGGGCGACCGTTACTGTAACCGGCTGCGGAAACTATTCAGGAACGCTTGAACCTGTAACTTTCAATATCGTTCCTATAGACATTTCTCAGGCCGTTATCTCTGAGATCCCTGATCAGACTTACACCGGTTCTGCGATAGAACCCGCTGTCACTGTTACATTTGGTGATGTAATTCTTGAAAGAGATACTGAGTATACTGTAAGCTATGCGGACAATACAGATGTCGGTACTGCAACTGTTACTGTAACAGGCTGCGGCATCTACTCGGGTTCGCCTGCTTCCGTGACTTTCACGATCATACCTGCCGACATCAATTCCGCTACAGTCGCCGCGATCGCGGATCAGACCTATAACGGGCTTCCGCTTTTCCCTGAAGTAACGCTGACATTCGGCGGTGCTGCACTGACAAGCGGAACGGACTATAACGTTTCTTTCTCGGAGAATACCGAAGTCGGTACGGCTCATATCACTGTAACAGGTACCGGTAATTTCACCGGCGAGAATACAGGCGTTACCTTCAGTATCATCGGAATTGACATTGCCAATGCGACTATCGGTTCGATAGCTCCTCTGACCTATACGGGATCCGCGCTTACGCCTGAACTGACCGTAAGATACAACGGAACGGTGCTCGCGGAGAATACGGACTATCGTATCGCATACGGTTCCAATACAAATGCCGGTACGGCGACTGTTACGTTGACCGGTATCGGTCACTTCAGAGGAACCAATACGGGTGCGACGTTTACGATCGCTCCCGCGAGCATATCAGAAGCTGTCATCGCGGATATCTCTTCTCAGACATACTGCGCATCGGCGATCACTCCTCCCGTAAGTGTAAGCCTTAACGGAGCGGCACTGACAGCGGGAACCGATTATACGGTGGCATATTCCGATAACACCAATGCAGGCACGGCTTCCGTAACTATTACAGGCTGCGGTAACTATACAGGTTCGCCTGAGGCTGCAACGTTCACGATCGCTCCTCTTGATATCAGCGGAGCAAGCGTGGCGGCGATCGCCGATCATACATATGCAGGTTCGCAGATCAGGCCTTTCGTTACGATCCGCATTAACGGCAGGACTCTTATCAGCGGGACGGATTATGAGACGGCATATACCGATAATATCGAGGTCGGTACCGCTAACGTTGCGATCAGCGGCGTCGGGAACTACACGGGAAGCATCACGACGACTTTCAATATCGTTGCAGCTGTTCCCACGGAGCCCGATAATCCGACTGTAACGCCCGGAACCGATCCGACGGTATCGCCTGCACCCACGGATCCTCCCACGACTGAGACTCCCACTGCGGCTCCCACGGAGACTCCTTCCGGATCGGCAAGAGGCGTAGAGAGTTTTGTAGAGAGACTCTATACTGTTGCGCTCGGCAGAGCTTCCGATCCGGCCGGTCAGCAGGCGTGGGTCGATGCGATCAGGGAAAGAGGCGAGACAGGTGCCGACGTCGCAAGAGGCTTCCTCTACAGTGACGAGTTCCTTAACAAAGACTGCAGTAACGAAGAATTTGTTCAGACACTGTATCAGACATTCTTCGGAAGAGCGGCTGATGAGGACGGTCTGGCAGCATGGGTCGGGGTTCTCGAAGGCGGAGTGACCAGACAGAATGTTATCGAAGGCTTCATCAACTCTACAGAGTGGGCTAACCTTTGCCTGACATACGGCATCAGCAGTGGCGGAGCCGGTGTTCCTGACATCGAGATCGAGCCTAACGACGATGTCATCGCCTTCTGTACAAGGCTTTATACCACATGTCTCGGAAGGAATGCCGATCAGCGTGGGCTTATGGCCTGGGCACGCCAGCTTGCCAACCGGAGAGATACCGGTGCTGGTGCTGCAAGGGGATTCTTCTTCAGCAGCGAGTTCCTCCACCAGAACGTTGATAACGGCGAGTTCGTCCGAAGACTCTATCTGACATTCATGGGCAGAGAGCCCGATGAGGCCGGATACAACGCATGGGTAGGCCAGCTTGATTCCGGAGTCTCAAGAAACGAAGTATTTGAAGGCTTCGTGGGTTCTCAGGAGTTTACGGACATCTGCAGTAAATACGGCATCATAAGAGGGGATTGACTTCTCTGACAGGGTGTTGCACAGAAGGGCTGCTTCTTCGGAGGCAGCCCTTTTTGCTGATCCTGCCTGCCGCAGGATGCCGCTTGGATCCGGGAGGATGTACCGCGAAACTATTATCACGCAAAGTATCACAACAATCGGTCGTTTTTTGTGATACTTTGCAAGATTCTCGCAATCTATCACAAGATCACCCCGATTTTTGTGATATTTTGCGTAATATTCATTAACTGGAAATATGTTAACCTGCCGGCTCCTTCAGACGGGCATATATAAAAAATAATTATGGCAAAAATATGGAGTTTGTATATTGAGTTATTTCTTCAAAAGAAATATAATTTTTTGTAGGAAAATACGGAGGATGCAATGAACGACGAACTGAAGGATATAGTCTATGCCGATCTTTTCAGGTATACCGGAAATGCTCGCAGTACCAAAGACATATATACCACATATCTTCAGGAGCTCATCAGCAGCCCCGAATTTCACTATATCAGCACGATGCGCCGTACCAGATACTATCACGATCAGATCGAGCGTTACGACGGATTCCTGAAGTATCTTAATATCGCGAAGTTCAAGTTCTTCAACTTCTGGCTGGACAGGCTGTCACGTAAGTATCATTTCCAGATCCCTTACGATACGAATATCGGCAAAGGTTTTTATCTGGCACATTTCGGCAGGGTCATCATCCATCCGAAGTCCGTGATCGGCTATAATGTCAATGTCTCCACGGGTGTCGTTATCGGTACCCAGTTCAGAGGTAAGAGGAAAGGCGCTCCCAATATCGGCAATTTTGTCTGGATAGGTGCAAATGCCGTTATCGTCGGAAATATCAATATCGGTAATAATGTCCTGATAGCCCCCGGATCATATGTCAATTTCGATGTACCCGACGGTTCTATCGTTATCGGTAACCCGGGTCTCATCAGAAGGGCGCCCGGTGCCACATTGAGTTACATCAACAATACGATACAGTTCGACGAGTATAATGTACGGTCGGGCGGTACGAGATGAGCCTTTCACCGGATCTTTTCAGAAATAACAGACTCAAGTTCTTCGACCGTATTCCAGAGAATTCGGCCGTTGTTTTGTTTGCGGGATCTTCAAGGAAGATGTCTCAGGACTCCGAATACAGATTTCTTCCTGACCGTAATTTCTACTATCTGACGGGTATCTCTACTGAGAACGCGAGGCTCATCATGGTGAGAAACGGCGATATCAGGGATTGTTTTCTCTTTATGCCGCCCAAGGATGAGACAGCCGAGAGGTGGCACGGGAAGAGGATGACTTTTGCCGAGGCTTCAAGACTGTCCGGGATAGAGGAGAAGGATATCCTGCCGATCGGCGACTTCGAGGATAAGCTCTATTTTGTAAGCCGCGACCTCCTTCTGGATCTTTGTTATGACGGTACGTCCATAAGCGACGAGAATGCCTCTTTCGTCAAATCTCATGACGGTATAAAGGACATCTCGAGTGTGCTGACTTCGCTTCGCATGGTGAAGAGCGAAGAGGAGATCGAAGCTATCCGTAAGGCGGCAAAGCTTACCGAGGATGCTCTTTCAGATATGAAAGAGATGCTCGTTGCGGGCTCGTGCGAGAACGACTGCTATGCGGCACTGGAGTACGGGATGGCAAAAAGAGGATCACTGATACCCGCATTTTCCACGATAACAGCAATCGACGGTAATGCGTTCTATCTTCATCACAGCGATCCGGAAGGTCCCGAAGGACCGGTGTTCCGCGAGGGTTCCTTTATCCAGATAGACGTCGGAGGAAGATATGACGGTTACTGCGCGGATATATCCAGAGTATATTTTATCGGCAGGGGAGATCCGCAGACCGAGAAGAGGCGCGAGGCTCTCCTGGGACTCTCGAGGAAGCTCAGGGCTGAGGCTTTCGCATATATCAAGCCCGGTATCACGTTCAAGGGATTAAATGAGCACATGAAGGATCTTCTCGGCAAGTGGCTTGTCGAAAATGAGCTGTGTGCCGCAGATGCTGATATGGCGGAAGAGACAAAGAAGTACTACTGGCATAATACGGGACACCACCTGGGTCTCGACGTGCATGACATAAGCGACAGGGAAGCCCCTTTTGAAGCGGGCAACTGTCTGGCGATCGAACCGGGAGTTTACATCCCGCAGTGGGATATCGGATTCCGTATCGAGGACGACGTTTTGGTAACCGGTAGCGGATGCGAGCTCCTGAGCAGCGGCATCGATACGCCGGAGTCGGTCTATATAGGATAAGGAGGAGACGGTATGCCTGTAGTTATAGTGATCCTTCTTATCGTGGCGGCAGTTCTCGCCTGCGCATTCTTATATATCAATATCTCGAGGAAGCTCTTCAGGAAGATATTTGTACGTCCGCATCCGGTCTCCCGTGTGGACCGATCTCCCGAGAAGATCGATCAGAGTACCATCTTCGGGCGCGGCAAGAACTGGTTCTACACTACCCGTAACGAGTATATCAATGTCAGGATAGATTCCTTTGACAAGACCAAGCTCTCGGGATATTTCAGACCGTCTTCGGACAGATCGACGAGGTCTGCCGTTATATTCCTTCACGGATATAACGAGCATCCTTCAGAGTGCGCCGCCTATGCCAAGCTCATGATGAAGCAGATACAGTGCCATGTCCTTATTACGCACATGAGAGGTCACGGCGTCAGCGGCGGTAAGTACTGTACTTACGGCGTGTATGAGAGTGTCGATCTGATGAGATGGATCGACTTTATAAGAAGACAGACAGGCAAGGATACGAGGATCTATATCTACGGCAGGTGCATGGGTGCGGTGAGTGCTCTTCTGGCTGCGGCTACGGATGAACTCCGCGGCAATATCGCGGGGATCATCGCCGACAGCCCGTACGATACTTTTGAGACCGGCGCGGTCAACTTTATGTCGATCGTCAAGCCTCATCTTAAGCTCCAGCTGTTTATGCCCATGTTAAACCGTATGGCCAAGAGCAAGTTCGGCTTCGATATGTCCATGTGCGACTGCGCTATCAATGCCGAGAAGATAAGGGTCCCCGTACTGTTCTTTTCCGGCGGCAACGATAAGATCTGTCCGCCTGATGTTGTAAGGTCTATATACGATGAGGTGACAAGTCCCAAAAGACTCGTTGTCATCGATCACGCGGACCATCTTATGGGGTATGACAAGGCGCCTTCCGTCTATGAGAAGGAAGTCAGGCATTTTGTCGAGAAGTGTGTCGAGAGACTTATCTTAATGGGAAAGCTTTAAGAGCGTTTCGCTCTTGTCCCGGGGCAGATCGTTCGTCTCGTAGAAGTATCTTATTACAGTCCTTCTGGTTACAATTCCGATAAACATATCGCGGTCATCGACGACCGGTATGAAGTTCTGGTTCAAAGCGCGCTCAACGAGCTCGTCGATCGAAGACGTGATCCTGATGGCGGGATTCTTCTCGGGGTGAAGCTCGATCTGATCCATTCCGATAGTCTCGAGTTCCTCCACTTTGATAGTCGTCTGTGAACTGTCTTCCGTAACGATAGTCCAGAGGAAATCCCCTTCGCTCACCGTTCCCAGATAGTGACCTTCGCGGTCCAGTACGGGGATGGCGGAGTAGCCGTGGAACTTCATCTTCTCCAGTCCCTGACGTACGGTATAGTCGTTATAAAGGTAAGCGGTCTCCGCTTTTGGCTGCATGAAAAAAGCTATGTTCATATATGTAAAGATTCCTTTGTTCTATAAAAGTATTAACCACACCCATATCTTAATCCTAACGTGGTAAAAGATTGTGTGAACTGTGCGGTAAATATATAGCAAAACATTTTGACTTGCGAAGTATTATTTTTTGTAGTATATTCTCGCATGTAAATTCAGGGGAGCCGGATACTTCCGGCTGAGAGGATGTTAATCGAGACATCGACCCGATGAACCTGTACGGATAATGCCGACGAAGGGAGGAATTTTTTATGTCGAATCCGTTTAAATCCAGTAACAAAGAGAAGATCCTTGCCACAGTGGCAGGTGGTGTCTGTATCGCTTTGAGCTTCGTGCTGTCGCAGCTCAAGCTTTTCGAGATGCCCATGGGCGGCTCGGTAACGCCCGCATCGTCACTGCCTCTTATCATCTATGCGGTATGCTTCGGTCCCGTCTGGGGAAGTATCGCAGCCGTAGTATACAGTATCGTTCAGATGATATCGGGACTCGGATATTTTGTTACTCCTTTCCAGATGTTTCTGGACTACATCATGGGCTATATGGCTCTCGGTATCGTGGGCTTCGCGGCTCCTTCACTTGATGTCCGTAAGACCATATCGAACCCCATTAAGAGATTTGCAAAAGGCGGTCTTATGAAGGCGATCGTGTTTACGATCATCGCTTATGCCGTAAGGTGGTTCTGCTCCGTTTTATCGGGCGTCATCTTTTATGCCGAATATGCTCCCGAAGGAATGGATCCCTGGGTATATTCCATGAGCTATAACGGTTCTTTCCTGGCAGCCGATCTCGTTATCGTTCTTGCGGTAATGTGCATCTTCTACGGAGTCATCAAGGCGGGATCGAACAACAAGGCGCCCGTTACTGCAGCTGAAACTGCACAGTGATATAAAGGCATCCGTCTTTAAGATCCGATCCTATCGATCCGCCGTTCTTTCCTATGAGTTCCTTGGCGATCGAGAACCCCAGCCCCGTCGATGAATTTCCCTCATTTACCGTGTAATAACGGTCGAAGAGCTTGGCGGCGGACACCGGGGTGAGATCGGGAGCGGGATTAGAAAATACCGCCAGACCTTTATCATCGAGTGTTATGGTGAGAGCGTCATCCGCATATTTGAGAGCGTTGCTTATTATGTTCTCGAAGATGCGGTTGGCGCTCTTTGCGTTGCATATTACGTAAACAGGATGTTCGGGGAGCGTGATGTCCGGTTCCAGCCCCTTGGCCTTGAAGGCGGCATAGAAAGAGAGGATGCATTCCTCGAGTGCCCTGCAGATATCGATGGTATCGGAAGTTTCCGGACTGTCGCTTACGGGGGATCTTGAAGGGTCGGTAGATGTGGAGTATTTGAAGAGTTCGTCTGCGAGATCGCTAAGCGACAACGTACGGCTCTTTATCCTCTCAAGATATTCGGATCTGAGCTTCTCATCCTTTTCTTCGCTCATCAGATCAAGGTATGAATTGATCGCGGTAAGGGGAGTCCTGATATCGTGAGAAATGCCCGTTACGGCCTGAGCCACGCGGCGGTTGCCGTCCTCGTATTCGTTTTTCAGGTCGTGAAGCCTTCGCAGTTCGTCATTAAGAGTCTCTGCGGTCTTCTTCGCGTGCGGATCGGAGGTACTGAGGGTTATCGGGACTTCGGTATTTCCTTTTACCTGATCCTTTATGTTTTCGGTGAGCTCATCGTATCCTTTGCGCAGAAGCCTTATCTTGATCAGCGATGCGATCAAAAGCAGGGCGAGCACTATGCAAACGATGATGAGGATCTTCAAGACTACTGGCTTATCTCCTTCTTTTTGAAGATAATGATACCACAGGCCGAGAAAGATATTATCCAGAAAGTCTTGGCGAGGGCGCCTATCGTAAGGAATCCGTCCCTTGCCATGGCATACGGCTGCCCGGTGTAGTCGAAGAAAACGGTCTCCATATTGGGATCAAGATAATAGACCCAAATGAGGACCTTTTTTACGGACGGGTAAAGATAGTGTCCGCTCAGATCCAGTTTCTCATCGTTATAGTAGATCTCGCCGTCGAATGTCTTCCAGTTGACCTTGGTATAGAAGACATAAGGGTTGTGGTCTTCTTCCTCGATGATCTCATAATACCGTTTGAACGATTCGGAAGAAGTATCAGGCATATCGTCTATCATAAGGATTTCTCTCGTGAGGAGCGTAGGCATCGAAAATAAGAAACTCAGGAAGACTATGAATCCGACGACAAATGATGCAGTCTTTTTCCTTGAAGCGAAAAGGATGCATAGACTAAGAGATGATATGGTGATAACGACAAGAAGGTTTACTCCGACATAGGGAATGACCGTCGGAAGATATACCGGCGGAGCCCATCCTCCGATAAGGCACATAAGAGAATATATCACGATCTCTATGATGTACATGGCAATATCTATCCCCGCTGTCAGGAACAGGCATGACAGATATATCGCGCCTTTGCCGTGACCGCATGAGATAAGGTTCTTTACTGTGCCGTCAGAGAACAGTCTTCCGTAAAAGACCGGGATGAATATGGAGATCAGGATGACAGGAAAGAGATGAAGCCTGCTTAAAGTCCTGAAAAGTGTATACATCTCATCTTCATAATGGTTTCCCGCGGGCCATGAACGTGCATCCACGGGTTCACATCCCGTTCTGTAAACATCAAAGGCGGATACATCACCTTCGGAGAATCTGAGGGCTTTGAGCATGTCGGAAGTATAAAGGACCTCGCCCCCGTTTCCGTCACTCATATAAACGTGATCTTCTTCATCCATAAATGCATAATCCGAATTCGTAAGATTCGAATAGCTCGTATAAAGGGACGCTGAAATTATAAGGATAAGAAGTCCCCATATCTCGATGCTCTTTATAAGCCTGTAAAAAAGTCCGGATAATATCTTCTTCATATCAGGGGAACTCCTTTTTGCTTATGGCGAGAAGACCGAGTCCCGAGGAGAGTGCAAATGTTATAAGCGCTACGGTATCACCTCTGCTGATCTCTCTGCTGCTTATGGCTCCGTACATGTTATATGGGCTCGCTTCCGACAGATAAATGTAGATCTCTCTTTTCTTTCCCGTAAGATATAATTCGTTATATCTTGTCTCGGTGATGCCCGTCACATCGTCGGTAAATTCGTATTTATACGGTTCCTCAAGTGCGGAATCTATATTGCCCGTAAAGAAGATAAGAGCCGGAAGCATCAATACGCATATGATCAGGGTCAGGAGCCTGTTGGAAAGGAAGTACTGAAACAGAGTAAAGAGCGAGGCAAATGCGATGCTTATTAATCCCAGCATGATCAGAAGCCCTGTTATCTTCGGATCCAAACGTGCACCGCTCTTTACGGGAACGGTTTTCACAAGGGCAAATATCGTTGCCGCGCAGAGTGCTTCCGAAAGAAGGGAGGATATGATCATGACCAGAAGGTCAGCCAGGAATATGCTGCTTCTCGAAAAGCCTGTGGATATCCTGTTATTGATCGTTCTCATTCCGATATCCCTTCCCGTAAACTGGGAACTCAGTACTGCCTGAAAGACCGTAAAGAATAAAGGGAGCCTGGTAAGGCACATGGTCAGGTAGGAGTTATCCATGTAGCGCGGGCGCCGAAACATATTGATAGCGAGTTCGAATACCCCCAGGAACAGAAACGTAATGGCTCCCATAAGGATCCCGGCGATGACTGCCTCGGCAAGAAGACGGCTCTTTACAAATCTTGATAATGACGACTTAAGAGCTCTTCTCATGTGATATCTTCCTTAAGTCCGATGAGGTTCATGAAGTACCCTTCAAGGCTTTCGTTGTTCTCGGTCATGTGCTCGATCTCGACACCCTTTGAAGAGGCGAGGGCGGCAAGGGAACTGACGCTCATGTCAGTAAAGATATCTATGACCTTATCATCCACGATCTTATACTCTATGCCCTCGATATCCAGAGCGGGACACAGGAGGGCGGTGGAGGATACCGTTAACCTTGAAGCCTTTCTTACGTTCTTCATCAGTTCCTCGCTGCTGATCTGCTTCAGGATCTGTCCCCTCTCGAGGAATGCGTAGTGAGTGGCGAGCCTCGAGAGCTCGTCCAGGATATGGCTCGATATGAGTATCGTCGTATGTTTCTCACGGTTGATCTTTAAGAGTATCTCCCTCATCTGGATGATGCCCTGGGGGTCGAGACCGTTTATGGGTTCATCGAGGACAAGGATATCCGGGTTCCCGCAAAGCGCGATCGCGATGCCGAGTCTCTGGCGCATGCCCAGGGAGAACTTGCCGGCCTTTTTCTTTCCCGTGGTATCAAGCTCGACGAGGCTTAGAAGCTCATCTATCCCGTCGAAGGATGTCATCCCGAGATTGATGAACTGTATCTTCAGGTTGTCGTATGCCGACATGTTCTTATAGACGGCGGGGCTCTCGATCAGCGATCCCATCCTTCTTCTGACTGTACCTATCTTTCTGCTGTCGCTTCCGATCCCGCTTAAGACATATCTGCCTGAAGTAGGCTGCGCGAGCCCGGTGATTATCCTCATGAGAGTAGTCTTGCCCGCGCCGTTACGTCCGACAAGGCCGTAGATCGATCCCTTTGGGATATCGAGCGATACCGATTTCAGTATGTGTGCTCTTCCGTAGTCTTTGCACAGCGATTCGGTCTTCAAGACATATTCCATTTCATTCTCCTCCGAGCCTGAAGCCGATGCCCCAGACAGCTTCTATATATTCCGTATCCGTTATCTCTTTTATCTTCTTTCTAAGATTGCTTATATGCACCTTGACGGAACTGTCCGTGCAGTCGGGAGTCTCGTCCTTTATGAGATCCAGGAGCTCCGACTTCGATATCACCCGTCCGCCGCTTCCTATCAGCATCTTAAGTATCGCGTACTCCGTTCTGGTGAGCTTAAGGGGCTTTCCGTCGAGCGTGACATCATGCTTTCCCGTATCCACGCAAAGTCCCTTGTATGAGAGAACTTTGCTGCCCCGCTTGCTCTCTGAAGTTCTAAGCGCCGCGGCGACCCTCGCCTTTAATTCCTTTATATCGAAAGGCTTGGTTATGTAATCGACGCATCCTCTTCCCAGAAGGTCGACCTTATCGTCTGTCGAGGATCTGGCGGATACCGCTATTACCGGGATATCGGGACTTATGTGCGAGAGGAGTTCCTCGCCGGTCATTCCCGGGAGCATCAGGTCCATCAGTATGAGGTCGGGATTTTTACCGAGCATCATGCGGCCGGACGTTCCCGTGACCGCCCTCATTACTTCGTAACCGTCCTTTATAAGTTCCTTTTCAAGGACTGCTCCGATATCCTCATCATCTTCTACGATCAAAATCCTGTTCATGTAAAAATCTTATTTCCAAAACATCTTTTAATCAAGTGAGGAAGGCAAATGTTACCCGAATCTTAACTCTTTTACGGCGGGACTTGGTTTACAATAGGCTTATGAAAAAGATGCGAACGATACATGTTATATCTGCTTTCCTCGCCGCAGCGGTCGCTGCGCCGCTTTTCTGCTCATGCTCTTCTTCCAAAAGGACGGAGGAAGTGATAAGCAGTTCTGATCCCTGGTATGAATGTGAGATCACGGATATAACGGAATATTACCCCAAAGAAGAATATTCATATGTCGACTATGAGATGATAGGCGTTATGGATGATTCGGTATATGTCAAGGTGGACTCGACCAGAGGGACCGAAGGGGAAGAGAGCTTTATCTATGAACAGGATATCTGCAGATTCAGCTTTAACGGTGAACTTACCGACAGGCAGGTCATAACCTCTATCGGGTCCGATGATGTTAATGCGGAATACAGGTACCTTGTAAAGGCCTGGTTATCCGACGGGATCATCAATCTGTGGGAAAGCGATGTCGATGAGACCACCGGAGAGGAGACATATTACCTTAACGGGGAGATGTTTGAGATCCCCGATCTGAGTACGGTGTTCGGCTATATCACGGAAGCCAAGTGGAGCCTTGAGGATCTTATCAGCTCGAACGGATATATCCTGATCAACGCGGTAAACAAATACGGAATCAGTGATCTTGTGATCCTGAGTCCTGACGGGAGTGTAGCGGTGCCAGATCTGTCACAGCATTTTTCCGGCGGTTATTCGTATATCGGGGAGTTTATGTCGGCATCATCCGGCAAGGTCGTATTTGACGTATGCGTGAATTCCGGATATGAGATCGTTACCGTATCTCTTGATCTTCAGACACAGGAGATAACGGAGCTTATGAGCCAGACCGATATGGGATATTACTATCTTGAATATGCGGGGGACCACGTCGTCAGAAGAGGGTTTGACGGTCTGTTCATGATCGATCCTCAGACCTCGGATGCGAGCAAGATCTGCACATTCTATGAGGTCGATGCTCCTTTTGTGGATCTTATCGATACCAGGACGGTCTATGTCAGCGATGACGGATCTGACATAGTCCTTTTCGGGGAGATAGCGAGTAACCGCCTGTCATACAGCCATACCGGGTATTCGCTGATGCATCTTACGCGGGCGGAGTCCAATCCTCATGCCGGCAAAAAGGTCCTGATAGCTTCCCACGCGGAAGATGATTATCCCGACTATCATGACGGCCGCGCGATACAGATATTCAATAATACCAATGATTCGTATTTTATCAGATATGTCTTCAACATGGATGAGAACGGAGCATATGTTGATCCGGGCGCAGATATCGTTTTCGATTACGATCCCGAGTTTAAGCCTTCCGATGAAGCGGAATGGCTGGATCTGACGCCTTTCCTGGATAATGATCCCGGATTTGACGAGAGTGAATACTTTTCTTCCGCGATCGAGGCTTCGCGCATAAACGGCGGTCTTTACCGTATGCCTCTGGATATAAAGGTCAAGGGGATAGTGACCGCTTCGGTCAATGTGCCTGCGGGACAGAACGGATTTACGTTCGATCAGTATGAGGAATTTGTGGAAAACGTCTGTAACGGGATCGATCCCCTGAGCTCGACCCCCAGGTTTCAGATGGGCAAAGCGGAATACTTTACCACGCTGTTCACGAACATGAGCGATCTTTTTATCACCGACGGCAGAGTGGACCTGAGCGGAGAGGATTTTAGGAGCCTCCTGGAGTTCGTGGACGAGAACGGTTCTGCGGAGACCATGTCCGATGAAGATATCATGGAAGCGCATAATGCCCAGATCGAGGCGGCCATAGAGGCAATGAACAGCCATAATGCTTCCATAAGCGGAACTTACGGTGCAGTCTACGGGAACTTCTACAGTTTCTCGAACTATCTTAACTGCTATGTGACATACGGCGAGGGTCTCGGCGTCTACGGAATTCCGTCGTTTGACGGACGCGGGCCTCAGGCGACATCCGGAGAGTTCGTGAGCATATCGGCCGATACGCTCCATCCGGAAGAATGTGCGGAGTTTGTTAAGATACTCCTGTCTTACGAGGTCCAGTCCTCCATGATCTACGGTAATCCTATCAACCGTCAGGCTATGTATGACATGGCTACGGCTTATATAGACGAATACAATTCCATGGATGAGGAAGCCCGGGAGAACGCATTCTTCATGAGTGGCGGGACGGAACTTCCTTCGCAGATACCTTCGGAAGCGGTCGAGCGGTATATGGATCTGATGTCTTCCTCGTACGGAGGTATGAATATCGGTATCGAGATAGAAGCAGTGCTCCGTGAAGAATCTTCGGCTTATTTCTCGGGACAGAGGGCTCCCGATGACATAATCCCCGTCATGCAGGACCGTATCCAGACAATTCTCGACGAGAGATGACAGTGCATTCTGCCCAAAAACCTAATCATCCTTTTGGTTGATTTTTTTAAAAGACCGGATTGCTATAATCAGGTCGATCAAACCAAAAAGGAGACAAAAGGTATGAAGAGAAAGATCATTTCATGTGTTCTTGCAGCATCTGTAATGATGACACTCGGAGCATGCTCGGGGGGAGAGACAGAGCCCGAAGAGACAACAGCCGAGCAGACTACTGCGGAGCAGACAACAGCAGAGGAAACGACCGGGGAGACAACGGAAGAGACGGAGGCTGAGCCTGAGCTCGCAAGTCTCGAGACCGGGTTCTTCACGCTTTCTTATGACGATTCCGTTTGGACTTATGATGAGGAGAACGATCTCTCGGATTCTTCCTCCGCATCCGACCTTACGATAAGGATCCCCGGTGCTTCCGAGGATGACGGCGAGGTCGTCGAAGTGGAGATCGAAGCCAGATCCACTGACGTAAGCGGTTTCAGAGACCGTCTGTTCAATGCGGGATTTGACGAATATGAGTATGCTGTAAACGGCGCATATGACAGGACGGAGATCGGCGGACTCGAGTTCCTTATCTACGAGAAGAGCGACAGCGAACTTGATTACTACGGCCGTGATGAGGCAGCCGGCGTAACGGTATATATCGAGATCGACGGTGAGATCACAAACGATGAGGTCTCCGCGCTCCTTGATAACGTAACTTTTGACCTTGCTGACGCAGGGAATACTGACTATCCCTGGTACTGGGAAGGAGAGCCCATCAACTTCGGATCTCACACCGGTACTGTCGAGAGCGTTACTGTTAACACACAGCAGCTCGTTATGGATGAGAGCTTCGTAACTCACGAAGTATTCGCGCACAGAGTATGCGTATCAGGTGACAAGGCTTATATCCTTAACGAAGGTATCCTCCGTGTATATGCCATCGGTGCCGACTCTCTTACTTTCGAGGCAGAGTATGATCTCGGATCCGATAAGTATACTGAGATGCAGTCCGCGGCGGACGGCAGGATCTTTATCTCGGGTTTCATGGTGCCCATGATCGAGTGGGCTGACGGAGCTGTTGTTGCTTCATACGATCACGATGATATGGACAAGATGGCCATGGCTCCCTCCGGTGACTGGGGCGTAAGCTGGTTCGTAAGCAATGAGTGTTATAAGCTCACTATCGACGGTAACGGCAACGTTACGGAATCAGTTCCCGTCACGTTCAACGAAGTAAGCGTTATCTCATGCCTGCAGGTAACAGACAGCAGGATCATCATCTGCGGTTCCGACGCAGAGACGAACGATCATACGATCTTCCTTTACGACTTCGACGGCAACCTTCAGATGACACTTCAGGCGGTCGACGGCAGCTTCGGTCTCGGATCCGCGACCTTCGTGGCAGAGACAGCCAACGGCTTCTTCGCATTCGACGGTAACCTCCGTAAGGTCTGCTTCTGGAACGCCGACGGTTCCTACATCGGTAAGATCGAGGACGATGCCCTTTTCGGAACAACCTATCCCTGGTTCTGCGATACATGTGAGATGGCTGACGGTTCCTTCCTGACGATCATGACGGAAGAGCGTCCCGACCACTCCGCAGACGAGCTGGTAGCATATTCCTTCAGCGGATTCTGATATCACGATAACCCTCTGTATATGAAGAGCCCCTCCGTAGCGGTTACGGGGGGCTTTTCTCTGTTATCTGATTGACACGGCTTTCCACTTTGTGCAAAGATAGAACATCTTCGATTCAGGGGTTTTTCGCATGGACAACAGATACGATATTTGGAAGGAAGAGGAATATACATACCGCGGGGCATACGGTTTTGTCCCGAATCTAAGAACCTATCTTCACGATGACGATAAGATCAGAGACTGCCTGGTCGTGGTCCCGGGAGGCGGATACTGCATGTGCGTGCCTTCGGAGGCAGGGATCATAAAGGACGAGTTCTTCGGCCGCGGCATGAATGTCCTGGTCCTCACATATACCACCGACATCACAATGTCCGTACCGTTGGGCAGGCAGCCCCTGAAAGACATATCCAGAGCCGTAAGGTTCATAAGAAAGAATGCGGAGCAGTTCAGGATCGATCCGGAGAGGATCGTGATATGCGGTTTCTCGGCGGGCGGACATCTGTGTTCCTGCCTGGCGACTCATTTCGCCGAGATCGAAGATCCGGATCCGCAGCTGGCTTCTTTCTCGAACAGGCCTTCCGCGGCGATACTCTCTTATCCCGTCATTACCGCGGGGGAATATACTCATATCTGGTCGATCGTCGCTCTGGCGGGACCTGAGCCCTCGGAGGCTGACAAGGACTTTTTCAGCAGCGAGAAGAACGTCACGGAAGATACGTCGCCGTGTTTTATATGGCAGACCAGAGAGGATGACCTCGTTCCCGTCGAGAACAGCTATCTGATGGCGCAGGCTCTTAAGGAGAAGGGCGTTCCCTTTGCGCATTACGTATTCCCGAACGGACGTCACGGACTGTCGCTTCCCACCGCGGAATTCTTCAGGGGCGGGTTCGGCGAAGATTATACGATGGAACAGGTCATGAGAGCCGTTGATGCTGTCAAAGAGGGAAACGGCGTCGACGTATCCCCCGAGCGTAAAAAAGAGCTCGAGATACAGTTCTCGGGAGAGGGTGGGATGCCTGTTCCCGAAGAAGATCCTGAAGAGCTGGCCGCGAGGTTCAGAGACATCGCATACTGGCCTGAACTGGCATGTATATGGCTTGACGGTCTTTTCAACAGCTGATGCTTTTTATGCTAAAATAGCCGTATGAAAAAGAGGAAAAGGATCGATCTGGAAGAGGGCATAGTCAGGGTGCTGAACAACTTCAGCCTCAGGCATAAGCTTCTGATACTGTATCTGTTCTGCGTAGCTGTCCCTATCGTTTTGACCGACGGCTTTTTCATGATGATGTTCATCGATAACTCCAACCTCGAGCTCCGTAAGAACATGGAGATGGCGGCATATAACGCCGAGCTCGACTTTAAGAATATCTTCGACACGTCGTGCAATATGTCGGAAAGCCTTTATATCAATTATAAGGTAAATACTTTTCTCGAGACGCAGTTTGAATCCAATTCCGAGTTCTATTCGGCAGCATTGCAGCTTCTTGATCAGACCGGTATCAATACTTTTGCACAGGATGAGATCGCCAAGGTTGTCCTCTGTGCCGAGAACGACTCTCTGGTAAATGCGGGTAACTTCTGTAACCTCTCGAGAGTGGAGGATACCGTCTGGTATACGAGCTTTGTGGCGAGCGGACAGGAGCCTTTCATCTCGTTCTACTATACGGGTGTCGAGGGGCAGATCCCGAGAGCCTCGGACATGAGAGTCGTATCGCTCGTAAGGACCCTTGATTACTTCAGAGGTCTTCCCATGAGGAAGGTCTTAAGGATCGATCTGGATTATGCCACCATCGCATCGAACTTTACCAGGGAAAGATACGGTATGGATCTTTATATCGTAAGAGGAGATCAGATCCTGCTGTCCACGATAGAACAGCCCAATTATTATAAGGCATTCAACTATATGACAAACGAGATCCAGAACCAGGTGGCTTATGAGACCTCGTTCGAATTCCTGGGTTCGACCTACAGGATACTGGTCATGGAGCCCAAAGTTAACATCATGACGGATGCTCTTGAGAAGAATGCGCCCATCCTTGTGGGACTTATCATCATCAACATCCTGCTGCCTCTTATCCTCGTTAACCTTCTGAACAAATCCTTTACGGACCGCTTGAGACGTCTTTCCAAAGTCTTCGGCGAGGCCGATAACGACGTCGGACTGAAGGAGGTTTCTGAAATTCAGGGTGAGGACGAGATCGCGGGATTGATGCACGGTTATAACGGGCTCGTTAAACGTAACCGACAGCTCATCAAGACGATCTACGAGGACCGTATCGTACACCAGAAGGTCGAGATCGAGAAACAGCAGGCGGAGCTCCTGTCCCTTCGCATGCAGATCAATCCCCACTTTATCTTTAATGTCCTGGAGAATATCAGGATGCACAGTGTCCTCAGAGGTGAGGATGAGACCGCATCGATGATCGAGCGTCTTGCGGCACTCGAGCGAGAGAGTGTCGAATGGAAAAATGACCTTATACCGCTCGAAAACGAACTGAACTTCATAAGGAACTATCTTAAGCTTCAGCAGTACAGATACGGCGAGAGGTTCACTTTCGTCATAAATGCCGATAAGGAAGCGCTGAAAGCCTATATCCCGAAGCTGACACTGACGACGTTTGTCGAGAATTCCTGTGTTCACGGCGTAGAGAAGAAGACCGGAAGCGCCATGATCCTGATAAACGCTGAGGTCGACGATAATATACTTACTATCGAGATCGAGGATACAGGTGTCGGAATGGACCCGGAAGAGGCGGCGAAGCTCCAGAAAAAGATGAGGGAATGTTCCTTTACTCAATTACAGGAAAGCAAACATATTGGTATAATCAATTCGTGTCTCCGGTTGAAGATGACGGCCGGGGAAGAGAATGTCAAGCTGACTTTTGAGGGAGAAGAGAAAGTCGGTGTCTATCTTAAGATAGAGATGCCGGTTATCGGAAGTGACGGCAAAAGTGAGGATGGAACAGTAACATGAGAAAGATGAATGTTTTGCTGGTGGATGACGAGCCTGTTATCCTAAAAGGTCTCCAGCAGATAATCAACTGGGAAGAAGAAGGCTGTAATATCATAGGAACATGTAACAGCGGCAATCAGGCATATGATTTCCTGAGGGATAATGACGTCGATCTGGCAATAGTGGATGTCAGGATGCCCGAGATGACGGGACTGGAACTGATAGACAAGGTCAGGAAGAATAAGGTGTCCGATGCAGAATTCATAATCTTAAGCGGTTACCGGGATTTTGAGTATGCCAGGGAGGCTTTAAGCCTCGGAGTTGTCGAGTATCTGACGAAGCCTGTTAAGGCCAAGCAGCTCGAGAACGCGATCCGAAAGAACATCCTGAAGGTCGAGACCAGCAGCGTCGAGAGCGAGACGAGGGAAGAACTCAAGAGGGCAAAGCTCGTTCAGGATCTTCACCTTGTAATAGGAGGAAAAGCCTCCCCCGAACAGATCGCATATGTAAAAGAGAACATCGAGACGAACGGTTCCCTTAATTATATATATATAACACTTAATAATATCGCATCGCTGGATGAGATGGCCGATGACGAAGTCGATAACATCAAGAGAAACGTCGTCGAGAACTGCAGGCGGTATCTTGGAAAGAACAGGAACAACCTGATCACCGAAGACCTGAGTGACAGCGGAGAGTATGAGCTGGGATTCGTATTCTGTTCCTCGATGGCTTCGGAGGCCGGCGTATCGGATAAAGTGTTCCTCGAGAACCTGAGAAAGAGCGCGATGCCCGACATCCCTTCCGACATAGCGTTATTGGTCGGCAAGACGGTCCCCGACATCTCGAAGCTCTCGAGATCCTACAGCAGCGCGAGCCTTATGAGACCCTTAAGAGGTATCCATAAGGAGAAGAGCATTTTCTATTATGATGACGATGTCCATGTTTCCCAGGGACTGGTAAAGTCCATGATCCCCAAGGAATGTCTGGATGAGCTGATCGAAGCCATCGACAAGCACGATCCGGAGCAGATAGACCGCTGTGTTGACCGTGTAATGGAATCCATGGGCAATATCGATCACACGATGATGAACATGAACCTTAACTATCTTCTGTTCAGGCTCATACACCAGGCTGTCGAGATCGATGAGATGGTCGAACAGGATACCATACTTCTTTATATAAGTGATTACGTATTCGGAACCGGGAGCAACTTCAAGGATGATCTCAAGAAGTTCTCGCACGAGTATTCTGATTATCTTGATCAGCTCCGGCAGAATTCCGCTTCCGGCGGTCTCATCAAGGAGATAGAGCGGGAGATCAAGGAGCATTACTCCGAGAACCTGACGTTACGGGATCTCGGCAAGAAGTATTACATCAACAGTTCTTATCTCGGACAGATGTTCCGTAAGGTCTACGGAACGTCTTTCCGTGACTACCTGAATAATTACAGAGTCGGCATGGCGGCGGAGATGCTTGTTCGAAGCGACCGTAAGGTCTCGGATATAGCCTCTGAAGTCGGATACCGCGATATCGACTATTTTGTAAACAAATTCTACGAGGTCTACGGGTGCACCCCCACAAAATACAGGAGAAAAATCTGACAGGTTTTATAGATGAATTTTGTCGGGTTTTTTTCTTGAATTTGTCGGATACGATTTCCTTTGGTTTGTCCATATAATAATATTAATTGACATAACCTAGAAAGGAAGGTTTGTATTATGAAGACAAAGAAAATTGTTTCTGTTGCATTGGCTGCTCTCATGGTAACCTCTGCAGTTGCTGCTTGTAACGGCGGCAAACCTGGCGCAGGTGAGATCAAAGAGTTCAGCTCCTTCTTTGCAGCTACAGCAACAACGACCATCACTGATGATAACGAGATTCAGGCTATCATCGCTGAGAAGGTCGGTGCAAGATGTAAAGAGACATGGCTGACCGGTGGAGACGCAGGTGAGGCAATCGGTACATTGATGGCATCCGGACAGTATCCTGATTTCATCAACGGCGGTGATGCTTCCAAGCAGCTTTACGACGCGGGTGCCCTTGTAGCATGGGATGAATACATTGACAAGTATCCCAACATCAAGGAATTCTATTCCGATTATGATTGGGATCAGTTCCGTCAGGAAGACGGTCACATCTATTGGATGAACCCCTTCGATCAGATCTACGGACAGGATATGACAACAGAGCACTCTGCTGAGGCTTTCTGGATCCAGTGCCGTGTTCTTGAGTGGGATAACTATCCTACGATCACAACAATGGATGAGTACTTCGACCTTATCGAGAGATATAACGCAGCTAATCCTACAACACCCGAGGGTGCAGCTAATATCCCTTACACGATCCTTTGCGAAGACTGGAGATATTTCTGCCTTGAGAACGCTCCTCAGTTCCTCGACGGTTATCCCAACGACGGTTCCGTTATCGTTGATGTAGATACAGAGCAGATCGTTGACTACAACACAACTCCTACAGCAAGAGTTTACTTCCAGAAGCTCAATGAAGAATACCACAACGGTATCGTAGATCCTGAGTCCTTCACACAGACATACGACGAGTACATCTCCAAGCTTTCTTCCGGTCGTGTACTTGGCTTCATCGATCAGTGGTGGGATTTCGCTTACACGATCAATGACGTATTCAAGTCCAATGATACTGAGCAGTATGGTTACAACTATGTACCTCTGCCTGTAACGATCGACGGTCGTGACAATCAGTGGAATACTCCCGGCGGACAGCTCAATGTTTCTTCCGGTATCGCTATCACAACATCTTGTAAGGATGTTGAGGGCGCTTTCAAGTTCATCAATGACCTCCTTGATCAGGAGATCCTCGACCTCCGTAACTGGGGTGTTAAGGACGTTGACTACTGTGTAGATGAGAATGGTCTCTACTACAGAACAGATGCTCAGGTTGCTCAGTGCGCTGACTCCAACTACAAGTCCACTCACCTTTGCGGTTACTCTTACTTCCCTAACTGGTCCGGTACATCCAGAGACGGTATCAACGCTATGACTCCCGGTCAGCAGCCTTCACTCTTCAGGGCTACTCTTCCTCAGTCTGTTGTTGACTGCTTCGATGCTTACGGTGTTGACACATACGTTGAGATGCTCCACTCCGTAGATAACTCCGGTGTATGGTTCCCGATGTGGTCTTACTCCAACAACATGAACACAAGTACTCCCGGTGGTACAGCTTGGACAAGAATGGGTGAGTGTAAGCACCAGTGGCTCCCTGAAGTAGTTATGTCTGATGACTTCGACGCTACATGGGATGCTTATATGGCAGCTTATGCTGAGACAGAGCCCGAACTGTTCCTTGCTGAGATGCAGGAAGAGCTTGATCGCAGAATCCAGAACTACAACGACTTCCTGGCTTCCCAGTCATGATAGCACTTGATTCTTGGATAAAGTGAATCTATAATAGTATGCCGGCGGCCATAAGACGCTATAGTTTTATGGCCGCCTTAATACTTACTTAATGCGGTAAGAAATACAAACTCAAAGAAAAAAGAAGGTATAAAATGGCTAATTACACATCTGCTTCCCCCATGTTGGGAAATAAGCTGTCACGAAGCCAGCACATCAGGAAAGAAGCTCCCAAGCAGATCTTCCTTCTGGTATCCAGTGCTCTTCTTATCATCTACGGTATTGTCTTCTACTATATACCGTTGGTAGGATGGCTGACAGCTTTCCAGAATTATCAGCCTGCTAAGGGTATCTTTGGATCCGAGTGGATCGGATTTGCAAAGTTCAAGTTCCTGTTTGACGACAAGACTTTCTGGCAGGATCTCAGAAACACAATTGCGATGGGTGTTATAAACCTTGTACTCTCGTTTGTAACGGCTATCGGATTTGCGCTTCTTCTTAATGAAGTCAGAAGCATGCTGGCAAAGAGATTTATCCAGACTATCTCTTACATGCCCCACTTCCTGTCGATGATCATCGTTACGGCTATCGTTCACGATGCTCTTTCCTCAGAGGGTGCTGTAAACGAATTATTGATGTCCCTTAAGTGGGTAGATCAGGCGATCCCTTTCTTCTCCATTAAGGGTTATTTCTGGTGGATAGTCGCATTTACGAATATTTGGAAAGAGACAGGTTGGAATGCTATCATCTATCTTGCTGCGATAACATCCATCGATCCTTCTCTTTATGAAGCTGCAGATATCGACGGCGCAGGAAGATTCCAGAAGATGTGGTACATCACTCTTCCTTCCCTGAAGCCTACGATCATTATCCTTCTCATTATCAACGTCGGTAATGTTCTGAATGCAGGATTCGAGCTGCAGTACATCTTGGGTAATGACGTTATCAGATCCGTATCCGATACGATCGATATCTACGTTCTCCGTTGGGGTATCAAGCAGTTCGACTTCTCACTCGGTACTGCAGCCGGTATCTTCAAGAGTGCCGTAAGTATCATTCTTGTTGTTCTGTCGAACCAGGTATCCAAGTGGGCCGGCGAAGAGAAACTGTTCTGATGTTGGAGGTATACATATGAAAAAGAAATATTCAGCTGGTGATATAGCTTTTGAAGTGTGCCTCATCATCTTCATGGTACTCTTCGTAATCATCACGCTCTATCCCGTACTTAATACGATAGCTACATCCTTTAACGATGGTTTTGACTCGATCGTTAACCGCGTTCACCTGTGGCCTCACAAGTGGTCGCTCGATAACTATAAGACAGTTCTTGCCGATAAGGAACTTAAGTCAGCAGCTCTTGTTTCTGTTGCCAGGACCGTTATCGGAACATTGCTGTCACTTGCAGTTAATGCGCTCCTTGCATTCGTCGTCAGCCGTAAGAGATTCCTCTTCAAGAGATCCGTTTCTCTTTTCTGGGTTATCACGATGTATGTAAACGGCGGACTTATCCCTACATACCTTCTCATGATGAAGCTCCACATGCTCAACTCCTTCTGGGTATATGTTATCCCCGGTGCTGTTTCCGCATTCAATATGCTCGTTATGAGAAACTTCATGGATGGTATCCCCGAGTCCCTCGAGGAATCTGCCGAGATCGACGGCGCAGGCTACTTTACGATCTTCGTTAAGATCATTTCCCCTCTCTGTAAGCCTGTTTACGCTACCATCGCGCTCTTCGTTGCTGTTTATCAGTGGAACGCATGGTTCGATAACATGATCTATAACAGAATGGCTACACAGTATACGGTTATGCAGTATAAGCTCATGCAGATGCTCCAGAACTCCATGGCTTCGTCCGGTTCTGTTGAGGGTCTGAGACATAATGCATCTCACGTTACTCCTAATGCTATACGAGCAGCTGCTACGGTTGTAACGATGCTTCCTATCATCTGCTTGTATCCGTTCCTTCAGAGGTACTTCGTTACCGGTCTTACGATCGGTGGTGTTAAGGAGTAATTCCTTACTGCTATAAGTAATCATTTCGGAAGGGAACATTGATGGGTTTTTTGAAGTTTGACAGTCCTTTTATGCGATTCCTCTCGCAGGTAGCAGATCTGGTAATAGTCAACTTCCTGGTCCTGATATGTTCCCTTCCGATCTTTACTATAGGCGCCAGTCTCACGGCAATGCAGACTATCCTTTACCGCATTATGCATAATGAGGATGTCTACGTGATCCGTGAGTTTTTTGAGTCTTTTAAAAAGAATTTCAAACAGTCCACCAAGGTCTGGCTCATCCTATTACCCATACTTCTCTTCCTCGCATATGATTACGCGATGTTAAGTGAGATGGATACTGATACGGGAATGTTTCTGAAGTGCATCGCCGTCGTCATGGCTGTGATAATCGGTATAATAATGCTCTACCTTTTCCCTATCCTCAGCAGATATGAGAATACGATAAAGGAGACTATCAAGAATTCTATCATCCTTGCCATTACCCACCCGGTGAGATCGATCGCCATGGCAGCCATCTTCGGAGTATGTATCTTTTTAGAGATAAAGCTCCCGTTTAAGCTCTTCCCGCTGCTGGTGGCTTTCTGCGTATCGTTGCCGTGGTGCCTGTGCGCGATGCTGTATGTTCCGATGTTTGACAGGATCGACGGGGTTGTTCCGGAATCAAAGACGGGTTCGCAAGAGGAGTGATCCTCTTTTTTTTGCCTACATGAATACTTGCATTTTCTCTCGAATGATGTAAAATTACACTATACGATATGAGAGGGAAAAACTATGACAAAGGAAGAATTCGTATTCACGATAAACAGCAAACTGAAGCTTGTCAGGACTGAGTACGGGCTTACTCAGGAGAAGATGGCTGCGGTCCTGGGGATCTCCAAGAAGTCTCTTGTAGAGAGCGAGAAGGGGAGAAGATCTCTTCTGTGGACTGAGGCGGTCGCAGTGGCTTCCATCTTTGATAACAGTACGGTGCTTCAGGATTCACTCGGGGATGACTTCAAGGATATGGTCTCGGCACTGGCGCTGCAGGATGTGGATGTCATGTATCCGTCCACGATGGGAGGCAAGATATTCTGGCGCGATATAAAGAACAACGGCAGATACCGGATACAACAGAATATCATATCCGGTCACTACCGTCTCCTGGATGCACAGGACAGAAGGATCTTTGTGTCATTTCATCTTTATAAGATCGAGGAATATATGAACGGTCTGTCCTGATCACGTCCGGGTTGGTATCAGTTAAGGACTCCTTCGGCATAATCGATAAGCATCTGCGGGATATACATATAGTGGTTGCTTTCGTAGAGCCTCATTACATATGAGGTCACTTCGTGGGAATCCAGGCGTTCCGCGAGATTTGAAAGCCCCTGCAAAGTAGAATCGTTATCGCCGTAATATTCCTCATAATCGGCATCTTCAAGAGTCCCGCCGGTCAGATATAAGAACTTGTCAAATGTATCGTTTCTGTCAAAGTAACCATACTCATCCTTATATCCGTCAAAGTACTCCGTATCAGTAAAGTAGGGAGTCCAGAAAGCCGGACTTCCTATGATATATTCAGAGAAAGGCTGATTCTCGTAAAGGTCGGAATTAAATGCAGCGTAATGTGTGAATATGCCACCCTGCGAATGTCCGAAAAGGCACGAGACCGAGGTATCGATATTATACTGCTCCGACAGATAAGGCATCATATTATCGGTAATGAAGTCCAGGAATTCCCTCATATTAAGGCAGAACTCATTGGCGCGTACCTCATTGTCCCACGGATCGATCCTGTAATCCTGACCTATGGTTACCAGTATCTTTTCTTCGGCTCTGCCCTGTTCCATCTCAGTATAAAGGCTATACACATCATTGAACCTCCATACGGCGTCTGTCATTACCAGAGCTCCGTAGGAACGGTCAGGATCATAGGAGGGAGGAGTAATGACATGTATGACATAGTTCTTCTGAAGTTCCCGGTCGAAGAAATGGAATTCTCTTATGTGATCCTCGATCTGACGCACCTGTTCCTCGTCAAACTCCCAGTACATGCTCTGTTGATCAGAAGATACGGCAGGGTGTTCATATGAATATACCGTATAATCTTCCAGTGTTCCTGCGGGCAGCTCCTCCACCTGACCGGCGATAAGAGTATCGAAGAACAGTACGAGGTCATCATAGGCCTGTTCTTCGAATACTTCATCTCTTTCACCGTTTTCGACGCACAGCCTGAGCTCTTCGCGGAGCATATCCTTCAGTTCATCATAGTTCCCGAAAGAGAGTTCACTGTAAGTTGAATCGTAAGTCTCAGGGTCGAAATGCAGGAATGTGATCTCTCCCGCTCCTCCGTCATACTCATATGGCGGCATGATGCAATAGTATCTGGTGCCGTTTACGAGTATTCCCTGAATGATCTGATCATAGTATTCAGGATTTTCTTCGATATCGGATAAGATGGCGGAGCGTTCGGATTCCGTGTACTCATCTGTGTATTCTTCATAATAGGATATATAGTCGTCGACATACCATACTTCGTATGCGATCTTGTGAGAGAAACTCTCGAAATACGGATCCGTATCATCTGCCCCGGTATCTTCCCACGGCCTTTGAAGGAGCATAAGATCAGTCTCTTCCGTGGCTGCCAGCTCATCATCAGTCATGTGATTTACAAGCGCTGCGGTATCGGTCCTATCAGCTTCGGCCGTCGTACCGGATACGGTCACGGATCCTTTTCTGCAGGAAGAAAGAGGTATGAGAAGTGTGGCGGATAAAAGTACTGAGATCAGTTTTTTCATTTTTATATGTTCCTTTCGATTACTGATCTGAGTCTAACAAGTTAAGATGGAACCTATACGGAATCAATATGTATTTTATATGGAGGGAAGCTGTATCTGTGCATTGACACGGGTTCCGTCACAGGTTATGGAGCAGGAGCCGCCGTGTTTTACGATTATGGCTCTTGCGAGATGCAGCCCGAGACCGGAGCCGCCGGTCTTCCTGCTCCTGGACTTGTCGGAACGGTAAAAAGCATCAAAGAGATGTTCGAGATCGTCATCTGAGATATAGCCTTCATTTGTGATCTTTATCTTCGCTCCGCCGTCTTCTCTTGTACAGACGACCGAGACGGCCGAACCTTCTTCGCTGTAGAAGACCGCGTTTGACAGGAATGCTTCCATGGCGATCCCAAGGAAATCGCGGTTACCATTTATACGGATACCGGGAGTGATCGCCGCATCCACACTGATATTTCTTATATCCAGAAGATCACGGTCGTTCTCGAATACATTTTCCAGCAGCTTTGAGATATCGATCTCTTCGGATTCCAATGCGGTGTCGGATTTGATCTTTGATACCATGAAGATCTCCTCTATGAGGCTTCTCATCCGCTTTACGTTACGGAGGAGCTTCGGAAGATATTCCTCCGTATTGTCATAGGGAGCGACGCCCTCGATCATTCCCGTGAGCTGTCCTTCCATTATCGTAACGGGGGTCTTCAGTTCGTGCGAGGCGGCCATGAAGAAGACGGTCTTTTCTTCTTCGAGTTCATTGACCCTCTTAAGTTCTGCTGCGAGCTCATCGTTTTTTATCTGAAGTTCCTCGTTCATCCTGGTAAGTCCCGATGCGATCTTACCGAGTTCATCGGTCCTGCCCCGGGAACCATCCGGATCCGCACCGCTCATCTTAAGTGCGATATCGCTCATGTCCTTTACGGGTCTTCCGAACAACCGGTAGTAAAGATATGAGAAGACTGCCGACAGTATGACCGCTGTGAGGATAATGAGCGGCAGGGTCCTGGTAAGCGGGATGATCAGAGCATTAACGTTATTGACCACATATGTATATACTAAAGTTACGAGCTGTCCGTCCTTAAAACGCACATCGACAGCGGAGGTGTGGGTATAGGAATCCTCGGGCACACGATAATTGTATTCAGACAGTTCCCATTTTGAATTACAGGCAAGCATTCCCGGCAGCGGTATTATAGAATCCAGGTCTGAGTCGGGCTCGAGTGCGTATAGACAGCAGTCGGTCTCCCTTATAAATTCATCAAGGATGTCTCCGCTTTTTCCGAGTTCCACTGAAGAAAGATCAAAAACGAGCTGTCCGACACGCTGCTCCATTCGGGCTTCCTGTTCGATGCTGGCCACTTTCGGCGCCGCAAAGAACAGCAGAGCGCAGATCAGTGTGCATAAAAGGAGCTGAAAGGAGAAGGTTATGAGAAATACCTTCAGAGAGAAACTGTTCTTAATCTTTCTGAATAACACGGTATCCGCGCCCCCTTACGGTGTCGATATAATCACCGCCGAGCTTCTGGCGGATATTCTTTATATGGCTGTCGACGATCCTCTCGTCAACGAGCGAGTTATAATCCCAGAGCATATCGAGGAGCATGCCTCTCGAATATACTCTACCGGGGTTCTTTATCAGGAGCAGAAGGAGCTCGTATTCCCTGGCGGTAAGTTCGACCGGCTTATTTCCTACCGAACATAACATGCGGTCGGGATCCATCACTATATCTCTGTAGCGGTAGAGTTTCCCGTCCGCCTCTGAGGAAATGTTCCCGCGTCTTAAGAGGGCTTTTACCTTACGCAGGAAGATACCTATCGAGAATGGTTTTGTCATATAGTCGTCGGCCATCCTGTCGTAGCCTTTGATCACGGAGGCATCGTCATCCAGTGCCGACAGGAACATGACAGGCACAGACGAATGCTTCCTGATATATTCGCATACGCCGTAGCCGTCTATACCGGGTATCATGATATCCAGCACCACAAGGTCATAAGAGCCTTCGGAAAAGAGATCTATCGCCTCTATCCCGTCGTGTGCCACGCTGACCTGATATCCGTCATTTCGAAGGTAGCTCTCGATCAGTTCACTTATATCCGGTTCGTCTTCAACAATAAGTATCCTGTTCATACTTAAGATAATATAACACTAATATGGATTTTGTGTGGAGAAACGCGACCCTGATAAAGGTTCTTCGTGTTGTATAATGTAAACGATATGAAAGGATGGGGGACCATGAAAAGAACGATAGGAATAATACTTGCTGTATTAATGATATTTGCGGGCGGCTGCTCCAAAGACATCGCGGGAAGAGGCGGTGGCGATATAGTTACGGATCAGGATATTCAGGCGCTCCGGGAGATCGAAGGTCCGCTGTTCAGTTATACGGTAAGTAACGGCGGAGAAGAGGATATCACCTCGGACTTTCATACGAGAACCTGTTATGACCTTGATCATGACGGGACGCTTACGAGGTCAGTCTGCTATAACATTTCCGATCCCGAAGTTACGGAGACCACGATATCCGATAAGGATTACCGTACTGTATACGGATTTATCCTTGATTCGATGGAACTGGGGGAACAGGATCTCGGGAGGCGCGGCTGCGATACACCTCTTCTGACTTTCTGTTACTATGATGAAGAAGGGGAGAGACAGATCCTCTACAGATGTGATGAACTTGGCGACAGCCAAAGAGAGATCAGTGATATCCTTTTATCGTATTTTGACTGACGTTTATATAAAGTATTCTGACCGGCAGGCTCTTAATCGACTGCAGGCCAGTCGATATCCGTGTAGCCGTCGATGATCTCATCCCGAAGTCTGTTGTACTCGGAGAGTCCTACTTGGGTTCCGTTCCATGAATAGGAATCGAGACGGGATTCGGGCGGGATTATCTCATCCGTGCCGTAGGGATAGATATCTTCTTCATAAGCTAACAGCACGAGTTCGGAACCTCTTATCTCGTAGATCATCTCATACATGACATCCCCGTTTTCTCCGCTGCAGAATATGAGCGGATATTCATGCCCGCTGTCTTTTCTTATATAGCCTCTTACCGAGACGCCGCTCATGTTGCCCCAGACCTGATAGGGAACAGAGTTCTCTTCGTCGTAAAAAACTATCCTTGTATTACCGGATACTTCACTAGTCATGCCGCCCGAGATAAAGAATACCGGTATGGAATCGGAATCGAGCGTGACAACACTGCCGCTTAAGATGGAGGTATCGACCGGGTCTTCCGTGCCCGAGATCTCACCCCAGTTATACAGATCCTGCCGGAACAAAGAGTAATATGCGTTGGTCGCTCTTTGCTGGCGGACACCTATATCTTTTCCTTTAAGAGTATTAAGAGTTACATGGTAACTGACCGAGAGTATGATCGAGATCACAAATACTGCCGTGATCGATATCATGCTTATCCTGTGAGGACCTTTGTGAGTCTTTCCGCTCCAAATAAGAAATGCCACACATGCCAGTCCGAGGACTATCATAACAAGACTGTCTAAGAACTTCAGAAAAGGACTTCTTATCGAGGAGCCCGAATACATTACAGGAATAGTGATAAGAAACATTATCACAGATGCGGTAAGAAGCCATATCTTTGCCTTCGAAAAGAGCTTAAGTCCCGGCAGGAGATTGATCATGGAAGCGAGAATGACGGTTAAGACAGCCGCCCGGAAAAAGATACCTCCCAAAGTGGTCTTCTCGGTCCTGAATATGAGGGAGATAAAAGTATATAAGGCGTTGAAAACGCAGATAAAAAGAAAACCGAAACGGGTGATCACGGTTCCAAGCTTTCCTTTGAAGCGCTCAAGGTTAAGTACCTGAAGTGCTATTACCGCAAGCGCGAACACAAACCTTGCCGGGAGCCACAGGAGATTACTGAAGTAATCGATCTCGAGAATGAGAAAGACTACACTTTGGACTATGCAGTGAAGTATCAGTCTTTTCCTGATGAAACAGGCGGCGAGTGCGAGGATCGTGAGGCTTAGAAACAGGAATAAGTGTATCCTGAACTGACCGGGGTATGCGGGAGATGTGATCATGCGGCTTGTAAAGATTTGTATCAGTCTCTCGATGGCACAGAAAAACAGACACCCTGCCGCAAAGAGCATAAGTCTATCCCTGTTCACGGTCTTTTCCATGCCGGACCTCCCCGTTTATATTCCCTGTCTATAGTATAACCGAAGAGGGCGGATCCGTTCTTTACAATTATGTTGTTTTACTGCGGTTCCCAGGTGCCCTGCTGTCTTATGTCGGTCTTTTCCGCTTCGTTCGTAAGAAGCTCCATTTCCTCATCCGTGAGAGTAACATCAATGGCTGCTGCCAGAGCAGACGCGTGGGAAGGTTTGGTTATCCCTACGATCGGAACGGAGCCTTTGCCGATCGCCCAGAGGATGGGTACCTGAGAAGGATCGATCCCGTGCTTATCCGCTATCTCTGCCATTACCGACAAAAGCCCATCTATCTTTTTAAACTTTGAGGCCGGGAATGAAAAGTTCCTCATTGAGAATGTCGGAAAGTGATCTTTTGAGTTATAGTGTCCGCTTAGTGCGCCCTGCTCGAGGACCATATATGCATAGTATGTGATCCCTTTGCCCCTGCAGTAGTCGATTATAGGCTGCTGATCGTTTCTAAGCAGACTGAAGTGGTTCTGGACAGCCCCGAGCCGTAGTCCCTCTTTGGAAAGCTGCGCTTCGGAATCTTTGATATGCTGAAGCGATACGTTCGAGATACCCAGAGACTTTATCCTTCCGCTTCTAAGAAGAGGGACGGCTTCAGCGATGTTGTCTGAAAGCGCATTGGGGACGTGTATCCAGAACAGATCGCAGTTATCCCTTCCCAGACGCTTCATGCTCTCTTCAAAGGACTTCGTCAGGTCACCGCTTTTGTATTTCTTTCCGGGCATGAACTTGGTGGAGATGAATATGTCGTCATGCCCCTTTATGAGAGAACCAAGGAAAGTCTCGCAGGTTCCCATTCCGTAGACTGCCGCAGTATCCCAGTTTTTAAATCCCGCCTTTACGGCTTCCTCAAAAGAAGCCTTCAGAGTCCCGGGATCGTTCTTCTTTCCGAAGATCATCGACGAGCCGTTCATTCCGGTGCCCCATGCCCATGTTCCTATCAGTATGTCTTTCATCGTTATTCCTCCTTCATGGCTTTCCTGATCCTGGACAGGGATTCCGGCGCGATGCCGAGATATGTCGCTATGTGCCTTTGCGGCACTTTGCTGCACAGGTCGGGATAGATCTTTTTGAGATGAAGATATCTTTCTGTGGCGTTCTCGACAAGGAAGCCGTTCTCACGGTAGATCTTGTAACGGAGACCGTTTTCAAGAAGCGTTATCCAGATATCCTTAAAGTCGTTGTCGTTTCTGATGAGTTCCTTAACAGCCTTTACTTCGAGGAACATCACAGTTGTTTCCTCGATGGCTTCCCACATGCAGAGATATCCGTCGTACCCGAACAATCCCTCGTCCATGCAAAGAGCGCCTTCAGGTGCGAATCCTCTGGTGATGTCGTTTCCGTCACGGTCAACGTAGTAGCCTCTGGCGATGCCGTTAAGGACCAGTCCTGCCGTTGTGGCAGGCTCTCCTATGAAGGCTAACCTTTCACCTTTTGATATCACGCGGAAGGTTGCCTTTGAAACGATCGTCTCCAGAAGTTCATCGCTGACTGTAAGGCCGTACTTTGACGCATATAAGCGCAGCTGATCTACGAAAAAACCTTTGTCCATTTTCTGCCTCCTGATGACAATGTAACACAAAAGGAGATCCGCTTCATTGACAAATGTTAAGACGGATACCGGTTCAAACCGGGAAGAATATCCTGGTGTAACCGCAGTGGGCGCAGATGCCCTTGGAGTTGTTGGGAGCGATCTTCATCATGGCTCCGCATGAGGGACATGTCGGATCTATCTTACGCAGTTTAAGATCATCAAAATGATGTCCCGTCTGCTGTTCGACGAAAAACTTGAAAGCATCGAGTGCGTACTGCTCCCGCTCGCTCACGCCGTCGATGGCTGCGATCTGATAAGCCTGTTCTACCATCTCGATCAGATCGGCGGGATCGGCATGCTCCAGATACTTCTTGGCGGTACTGAAAGCCTGCTCGGGATTACATATCGATGTGTAGATACCGCTCTTGAACTTTGAAGGGATCTGAGGGTCGGCATCTATGTGCTTCATGAGCTCGTAAAGATCCTTTCGCTCCTCAGCCGTTACGTCGTTGTCGCAGGATGCGATATACCAGCAGAGAGAAAGTTTGCCGAGCTGTGTATAAGTATAGTCTTCCTCCCTCTGCTTTCTGATCTGCTCTTCTGTTTCACGGGCGAACTTTGCCGCTTCTTCTCTTCTGATATCTTCAGGATCCCTGCTGACGGGAGGTTCTATCTTTACCGGTCCTTTTTTTACCGGAGCGGCATTTAATCTGGCCTTCATCTTTTCACTGGGCTGCGATACGGGAACATCGTCAAACAGAAAGTCCTTTCCCGTTACACCGTCCCCGCCTTTTTTCTTGGCGACCGCATTGATGATCATGGCTGTGGCCGCAACCGTACCGATCGTAGCCAGGGGACCCAGGTCTTTGGCTCTGCGCCTTCTGCCGTGCCTTTTACTGCCGGAATTGAAAAGTGACCTGAGAAGCTTTTTTCCTAATCCCATCTTGAAGTCCCCCTGCATTTATAAAGCATTTTCTTGATTATATCGTATCACGGGTCATTCCGCACAGATGTTTAGACCCGGCTCCCTAAATCGTGCAGGAGCCGGGTCAGTGTAGAAAAGAAATAGAAGTGGTCTTATATGTATATAAAACGTAAAAGGTCTTATCAGGTTGCAGATAATTCGGGATTATCTTGAGGAATGCGCCACGGCACTTTAAACTGTTATGCTTGGTTCACGCTGGTAAACAAATGATCACCCGACCCGCGATCATATCGCGCAGACCGGGTGATTATTGAAAGGAATGGGTTGATGTGGGTTAAACGTCAAGGCGTTTAACTATCGTTAACCAAATACATTTTATCTCTTGAACGCTGCGGATATAACCCGAAAGAATGCAGTATGACACCCGACAAGTATGGAAAGCTTGAAGTGCGGAAGGGATAGATCACATTGATCCGGTGTATGATCTTTGAAGATAAGGGGGATGTCGCTATGCCTGTCAGGGACACGACGGATCCCAAAGGAACTCTCGGGACATTTTTCGGACGGTCTTAACAAACTAAAGGTCTCGCGGGCATTTAAAACGCGCTTCAAATAATGTATCATCTAGATAATGAATTTACATACGGAGGAAACTCATGTCAGATCTTATCTTTGCAAAAAATCCCATTATGCCCGGTTTTTATCCCGATCCTTCCATATGCGCTGTAGGAGAGAATTACTATCTTTGTAATTCCACTTTCGCGTATTTCCCGGGACTGTCCCTGATGCACAGTAAGGACCTTGTCCACTGGGAGCAGATCGGAAACGTGCTCGACCGGCACAGCCAGCTTCCGCTTCAGGGAGCCGATCATTCACAGGGACTTTTTGCTCCGACGATACGTTATCATGACGGAGTCTTCTATGTTATATGTACGAACGTAACGCACGGCGGCAACTTCATCGTTACGGCGACAAATCCCGAAGGACCCTGGTCCGAGCCTCATTATCTGGAGGATGCCGACGGTATCGATCCGTCCCTCTTCTTTGACGATGACGGAAAGTGCTACTATATCGGTACGCATCCCAATCCCGACGGAGGAGCCAAGTATAACGGCGACTGGTATATCTACATAAGCGAAGTCGATCTTAACGAGTGGAAGCTCGTTGGCGGCAAGAAGGATGTCTGGAACGGTGCGCTGAAGAGATGTATCTGGCCCGAGGGACCGCACATCTACAAGGAGAACGGCTACTACTACATCATGCATGCCGAGGGCGGCACGGGCCCCGAGCACTCCGTCATGATCTGCAGGAGCAAGGACATTTGGGGACCTTATGAGGGCAACCCGAAGAACCCTATCCTCACTCACAGGCACCTGGGCAAGGATTATCCGATCAAGTATGTCGGTCACGGCGATATCATCAAGACGCCTAAGGGCGAGTGGTTCATGACGATGCTCGCCGTAAGACCTCTTAACAGATATACCACTATGGGAAGAGAGACTTTCCTCGCCAAGTTCATCTGGGAGGATGAGTGGCCCGTCGTTAATCCCGGTACGGGTATCCTTACCAAGATGATCCCGATAGATCTTCCATCATGGGATCCCGAGAAAGATCCCACATCCTACACATGCAGGACAGGGCATAAGACGACGATCCCGGGGACTGACAAAGATTACGTCTTCTCATCGATGAAAGAGCTCGGAGACGAGTTCCTGTTCCTTCGAAACTATCCCGATGATATGTACAGGCTCGACGGCACGGGTCTTGCACTTAAGGCGGGCAAGGACGATATCAAGGCTGTCGCCAGCCCTTCTTATATTTCCATCAGACAGCAGCACCATCACTTCGTATCTACGGCAACTCTCGATACGGCGTCGCTTAAGGACGGCGAGAGTGCGGGCCTCGTTCTTCTGCAGAATAATCTCTATAACTTAAGGGGCGAGATCACTGACGGGCAGTGCCGCATGATCATCTGTAAGGACGGTAACGACGAGGTGATCGGCAGCGCTGAAGCATCCGGAAGTGTCAAGATCGGAATCGTTGTCGACGGACTTAAGACAAAGGTATTGTGCAACGGCAAAGAACTTGGAGAGGCAACCGTAGAGGCACTGTCCACGGAAGTGGCGGGAGGATTCGTAGGCTGCTGCATCGGTCTTTATGTATCGGCAAACGGAAAGGATTCCGACACATACGTGAACTTCACTAATTTCACTTACACGGGCAAGTGACAGAGGTTTCATACCATGCCGGTCTGGGATACGCCTGATACAGAGGAAAAGCTTACAACGGGTACTGCCGATACGATAAAGTGCCCGGGATGCGGGCAGAACATCTTTTTTGATGCGGCGCTAGGTAAGCTCGTCTGTAATTACTGCGGCGGAGCCTATGACCCGCAGACGAAGGAACTGTCCTACAGGCTCGAGAAGAAGGACCGCGAAGATGCCGATATGGAGGAGTCTTCTAACCACGAGATAGTATGTAACTCATGCGGTTCGATCGTCGTTACTGAGAAGAATACCGCCGCGACTTTCTGCGCGGTATGCGGATCTCCCGCACTCGTGAGCAGAAGGCTTTCAAAGCAGTTCCGCCCGGACTTCATTATCCCTTTCAAGGTCACCAGGGAAGAGGCGGTCGATAAGTTTTTGAAGTTTGCGTCAAAAAGGAAGTTCGTTCCCTCGAGCTTCAGGAGCAAGGCGACACTGCAGAAGGTGACGGGTCTTTATGTGCCGTTCTGGCTCATTGACGGCACCTGCCACATGAAGGTCAGGGGGGAAGGCAGGAAGAACAGGACCGACGACGCAGTCGATAAATATGATGTCAGCGTTAAGTACGATTTTAAAGTGAAAGGCGTTCCTTTCGACGGCTCGAAAGCCATCAGCGACAGGCTCATGGAAGCGATCGAGCCTTACGATTACGATGAACTGAAGCCTTTTTCGAACTCCTATCTTCCGGGTTTTTATGCCGAGCGTTATGACCTTACCGCGCTTAATATGTCCGAGAGGATCACGAAGAGGATGGATCTCTACGCCGGACAGTATGCGCGCGTTCTGTGTCCCGAATACGATGAGTTCAAGGTGGAACAGAATGAATCCTTCGCCGACGATCTGTCGCAGAAATATGCGCTCCTGCCGGTGTGGTTTCTAAACTACGAGTACAGGGGATTTCGATACGGATTTGCCGTCAACGGGCAGACCGGGGAAGTCGAGGGCGATATGCCTGTATCAGCCATGAAAGGGTTTCTTCAGAAGCTCCTTTTCTGGATCCTTGTAATTGTTCCTGTCGCAGCCGTTATTACTGCCGTTATAGGAACTGCCGTTTGGCTGATATTGACATATATAGCGCAGATAAAGCTTGCGATCGATGTCATCTTCCCGTTCTTCTGTATCTTTTTACTCATTACGCTCATATATCTTTACTATCATGGCATAGCCGGAGCTCCCTCGTTCCTCGGGATATTGTTCTCGGGCAGGGACCTCGATAAGAACGGGACGATCGGCAGGTCTATCGACCGTTCGATCGCGGATCTCAAGACAAGATACTATAATCTCGGAAACGAGATCAATATGCTCTTGGACGAGGCCCCCGAAGTGCAGCAGTATTATGAAGGTATACCGGGTGCATCCATCCAAAAGGAAGAGACATTCATAGGATCAACGCAGATCGAAAGATGACACTTAAGATCAGAAGCTCAAGCTTCCCTGCACGATCGTTCCTGCCGTAAAAATGCGGCTTTTCGTTGCCGGTGCGATTTTTATTGACACCGATATCGGGAATAATATAATATTATCTTGATTTTTCATATAAAGGGGATAGATATTATGGAAAACATGGATAACCTCCGTCAGGAGCGTGAGTCGTTCATGCGGCTCGAGGAGATGAAGGGCTACAGGGAACTTGCATCCAAGACGCAGTTTCTCTTCTGGCTATCGATCGGCAGTATAGTATTGAGTGTCGGTACCGCCTTAGGGCTTTTGACTGATATGGCGTCTGCGGGTTCAGCCGAGCAGGCTGCCCGGTCGGCCAGTTCGCTGGCGATAGCCATCGCGGTAATGTCACTGGGCGTCGGTCTCGCATTTTCATTTGTGACGATGGGCATGGGCAAGCAGAACACATCATTCCGTACGGCGGGTATGTATTACCTTATCTCGTCATTGATCTCTTTCGCCTACGACCTGTCCGGCAACAACATCGTGAGACTGTTCGCGTCTGCGCTGGCGGCACTTTACATCCTGAAGTTCTCACTGGCTATGAACGAGAGCCTTCACAGTGTCGACAACATTCTTGCTGAGTCATGGGACAAGTTCAGGACAGCGTATTTCATCATGATCGGTGCGAGCATCCTATGTACTTTCATTGCTTTTATTCCGATCATTGGACTTCTGGCACTGTTAGGAATTTTTGCCTGCGCGATCGCAGCGATCGTACTGCAGATCTGGGAGATCATCCTTCTTTACAAGTCGGCTGCCGCATTCTCATCGTACATGCCCGGTCGGGATCGTTTCTGATAAAGGAACGGATCGGTAACAGACCGGGAGGATCACTTCCCCGATTTACCGGATACTCATAAACGCACTGCTCCGCCAAGGAGCAGTGCCATTTCCGGTGCGGCTTGATCCCCAAAGGAAGTTCGAAGAGCCGTTAAGTAAGAGAGAAACATAATTGAAAGAGAAGGCAGGATCCATTATAGGTACTTCTGAGATAACTAAATGATATAATGTTTCGGTAGATCCGCTTTATAAGCGTTAATTGTATTGGAGAGCTAATGGACGGCAACACTTTCTATTTTGATTTTGAAGAAGCACTGATCATGTGGCTTCAGCGTATCTTCGGAGACGCGGGCGTATATATAGGGACCATATTCACATATGTGGGCGAGACGGTATTCCTCATCGCGCTCCTGGGCTTTATCTACTGGTGTTACGACAAGCGGAAAGGCAAGGACATCGGTGTTGCGATCGTAGTCGCCGTCGTCTGGAATCCTCTCGTAAAGAACCTGGTATTGAGAAGAAGGCCGTATATGGTCCATGACGGAGTCAAGTGCCTGAAGGCTCCGACCACCTCGGAGGCTGATGTCAACGATATCGCCGCACAGGGTTATTCGTTCCCGAGCGGTCACTCCACCAACAGTGCCTGCGTCTACGGTTACATGCCTCTTATCTTCAAGCATAAGATCTTTAAGATCATGGCGGTGGCGCTTCCCTTTATCGTCGGTCTGTCGAGAGTCATACTGGGCGTTCATTATCCCACAGATGTATTTGTCGGCTGGGCGATGGGTTATATCATCTGTTTCGGCGTGTTCTTTTTCCAGAAAAGATTCAAAAAGCAGTGGATCTTCCATCTTACCCTTTTCCTGATCTCCCTGGTCGGGATATTTTACTGTAAGACAGAGGATTATTATACCTGTATAGGTGTCATGGCGGGCCTGTTCCTGGCTATCCCTTTTGAAGAGAAGTTCGTAAATTTCAGCAATACGAGAAAGCCTCTCTTCTGTGTCTTAAGAGTAGCAGGAGGATTCGCTCTTTTCGGGCTTCTTTCAGTTCTTTTAAAACTGCCGTTCTCAAAGGAATTCCTGGACAGCGGAACGTCACTCGCTTTTCTTGTCCGAAGCGTAAGATATCTTATCCTGGTATTTGTTCTGATAGGCGTCTATCCTATGGCGTTTGCACCGGTAGAGAAACTTCTCACAAAGAAGAAGGAGAACGCCTGATCTATATAAGACCGATCACATCAGAAGGCTTATACAGCTGTTCGAAAGAATCGTTTACCGGGAACTGCTCCGGGTCTTTTACGATGAACCATGCTGCCTGGTATGCTTTCATGCCGATCTGCCTTGCGGCCTCGAGTTCGCGGCTTCCGCCGTCCCCGATATAAAGGCACTCCCCGGGCGTGACATCCAGTCTTCTCATGCATTCTTCAAATATACGCGGATCGGGCTTCTTTATGCCAAGTTCAAAAGACAGGCAGGGTGCATCAAAAAGATCATAGAGCCTGCTCTCCTTTATGACCGTGACTTCTTCCGAGAAACAGTTGCTTATAAGTCCGATCCTGATACCCTTTTCCTTAAGAGAATTGAGCATAACGAATATCTCGTCTGGTATCCTTTGGAAACAGGCCCTTTTGGTATCGGTGCGCTTTTTGATCACCATATCAAGAAGCTCGGGCGAATAAACGTCATTGGCTCTCATTATCGCGGCGATGACATCTTCGAGCGTCCTTTTCCCGTTGGTGCGGTCCTCATCGGACTTATCCCATATCGACCTGAACTTATCTCTGTTGATATTAAGGTCAGAAGCGATCTGTGTCCCGAAATACACCGGTCCTTCATTAAGCGTGACGAGTGTCTCGAACATATCGAAGATAACTGCTTTGATATTCTTTTCCATACAACAAGTATATCATTATTAAAGGCACTGTTTGCCTTGAAGATTTGTGCTTCAAATGTTAAGGTATATTTGACTGAATAAAACAATCAGGAGGATTTTCAAATGGGACTTTTTGATAAGAAATTCTGTGATTTCTGCGGTAACAAGATCGGAATGCTCGGCAACAGAAAGCTCGAAGACGCCAACATGTGTAAGGACTGCGCAGCTAAGCTTTCACCGTGGTTTTCCGAGCGCCGTCACAGCACAAAGTCTGATATCGAAGCCCAGCTCGCATACCGTGAGCAGAACAAGTCGGCAGTCGCTGCCTTCAGGGCCACAAAGACTTACGGCAAGCGCACCAAGCTCATGATCGACGAGAATAACCGCAAGTTCATGGTAACGAGCGCAAGCGATATCATGACTGCCAATCCCGATGTTCTCGACTTCTCGCAGGCCATGAACTGCGAGCTCGACATCAGGGAGAACCGTCACGAAGAGTTCCGCACGGACAGCCAGGGCAAGAGAGTCAGCTATAATCCTCCCCGTTATAACTATTCATATGATATGCACGTTACCATCCAGGTCCAGCATCCATATTTTGACGAGATCAAGTTCGCTCTCAGTAACGGAAGCATCAATGTCGGCAACCAGCAGATGAATCCCATGGGTATGGGAATGGGCGGAGGATGGAATATGTCCCATTCCTCCAATAATATCCTCAAGGACCGTCAGATCAACGAGTATTATGAGTGCCTCGAGGAAGGCAACCAGATCAAGGCTGCGATCGATGCCATGCGCATGGGTACTCCTATCGGTGCTATGGGCGGCATGGGCATGAACCCCAATATGGGCGGCGTTAACAGTAATGACCCGGCACTCATGGCAGCAAGGATGCAGCAGGCACAAATCGAGGCTATGAAGGCAGCAGCCAGGCCGAATAACATGGGTGCTGCAGGAATGGGCGCTGCAGGAATGGCTGGAATGGGCGCCGGTATGGTGGCCGGTATGGGCATGCAGGGAATGCAGGGAATGCAGCAGCCCAGCATGGGAATGAACCCGAACATGGGAATGGGCATGCAGCCCGGTATGGGAATGCCTCAGCAGGGTATGCAGCCGGGTATGGGTATGAATCCCGGAATGCAGCAGAACATGGGTATGAATCCCAATATGGGAATGCAGGGAATGAACCCGAACATGGGAATGGGTATGCAGCCCGGAATGGGAATGCCTCAGCAGGGTATGCAGCAGCCCGGAATGGGTATGCCTCAGCAGGGCATGCAGCAGCCCGGTATGGGTATGCCTCAGCAGGGTATGCAGAATATGGGTCAGCCCGCACGTCCCGCTGTTACTCCCGGAATGACGGTAACCTGTCCCGTATGTCAGGCAACCACTCCCGTTGACGAGTCCCTTTGCTGTCAGTTCTGCGGCAACCGCCTCTCCTGACCGGAAGTTTTTACTTAATAAGACCGCCCCGTTTCGTAATGAAGCGGGGCGTTGTTTATCCTGAATAAAACCTGTAGCCTGTCTTACTCTCTCCTGAACTGCGAGACGAACTTCCAGGCGTTCTCGATGCTGTGCTGTCTGCATTCGTGGACCTGGTCGCTTACGCTCGCGAATGCTGTCCTGCAGATGCCGTCCTCACTGTCAAAGTAGTGGATAGTTAGAGTCGAGCCGCGTGAAGGATCGGGAACCTTTTCGATTCGGTCGCCCTGAAGTCCCCAGATCGGATCTTCCCAATTGTCCTTATTATCATAAGAGACATCATCAAAATTCTTTCGGAGCTTATTTACTTCAGCCACATATTTAACCCTCTCGAGGGATGTCTCCGCATGGAACGGAAGCTCGGGGAGGTGAGACTTTTCTCCGCCCGAATAGAAGACGGGAACGGAGACGGTCTTATTGAGCCTGTCGGTGACGGGCTTTCCGTAGAATGTGGTATAAACAGGGAAGAGGGCGCTCGCCGGCATGATGCCTGCCAGGATCTCGGGGCACTCCTGATAAAGATCCCAGGTCTTGCCGCTTCCCATGGAGAAGCCGGTCGCATAGATCCTCTTCTCATCTATCTTATAACGCGTCTGAAGAGTCTCGATCACCTGTTTGGCTTCCCTTGCGGTGACGAACTGATGGTTCTCGATCGATACGAAAAGGAAATTAAACTTTTTCGCCACTTCCCACCAGCCGGCAACATATGTCAGATACATGGAGGAGTCTCCGCCTCCGTGAAAACCGATCACCAGCGGAGCGGGACCGTTATCAAAGAGCCCGTTATTATAGTAGGCGAAGTAGCCGACCTTGTGCTCAGGCTTTTTCTCCGGCAGGAATTCATTGTCATCGGTGGTCTTTACTGTGACGTATCCGATATCTTCGGTCATATTAAGCTCGCCGAAGTCGGGCTCGAGCTCGATCTTGCCGCACCACATCTTGAACTTCTTTACGAAAGAATAAAAGTCTTTCTCATACTCGGCTTTCTCTTTTATGAGCAGGTTCTCGCAGGACTTAAATGCGCTGTTGATATCCTCGCTGTTTCCTACACTCAATATAGCGATATCTTTTCTCTGAAGATCAGGCATCACGCTCAGTCTCTCCATCGAGCACATGGCCGGAGTGATCTCTCCGGGTCCCCAGAGATACTCACCATCGATCTTTTTGAGGAGATTTCCAGCCACGAAGTCGGCGGAGGCTCCGAAACTGTAGATATCCGTGCGGAATTTCGCGCCTCTGGCAAAATATCCTTCGAAAGTCTTGGTAAAGAAATTGAAGTCCTCGACGATACCGTCCTTATAGACCTGGATCATCTTGATCTCGGCGATCACGTCGGAATAAAGCGACTCTTTTGCTCCTGCCCATCCGCCTTCAGCTGCCGGATAGATAAAAAGAACGCTTGAATCATATGCTGCAGCGATCTTTGAGAGACCTGTCTCTTCCGCGAATCTTACCGCGCTTTCCATATCCTGCTTCTCTTCTTCGAAAACGAGGAGCAGCGGTGCCCTGAATCCGTAGTTGTTCGTCTGTCCGTCCAGATCGTTATCGGGAACGTAGACTTTCATCGTAAAAGACTGAAAGTCATGCTCCCATGTTTTTCCATTGCCAAGGTCTCTGACCTCGGGTCTCTCCATCATCGGCATAAGTATCCCTCCTGATAATAATTCCTCCTGATACTATACCATTTATATACCGTTATCGGAAACATCCGGCATGTTTTCCCTGTTTTCAATTGTTTTCACTTTGCGCTATGACCCCCTGGGGCAAAAAAGCGGAAAGAACTTTCAAGAGAAGATGTAACAGTGTTACGGATCGAGTGATAACAGGCGTGATACGAAGCGGCGCTTAAGGCCTCTTATGCGGCTTCTCAAATGAATATAAATGACAAAAAATGAAAATCCGGGACGATATCAGATAAGATCGCTCAGCTTCTTACCATAGAAGAAGTCGTGGACCATCTTATCGTATTCCTCCCACATGGGAAGAGTCTCACACGCTTTTCTTCGGGGACATTTGAATTTCTTGTCTGCGAGGCAGACAACGGAACTCATGGTCCCTTCCATGAGCTCGAGGATCTCGCCGACAGGATATTTCTCCGGCTTTCTCGTGAGCTTGTAGCCGCCGCCCTTGCCGCTGGCTCCGACCAGGAGCCCTCCGCCGACCATCTCCTTGACTATGATCTCAAGATACTTCTTGGATATCTCCTGACGCTCTGCAATGTCCTTAAGAGGGATATAGTTCCCGTCACTGTTCTGAGCTATGTCTATCATTACGCGAAGCGCGTATCTTCCCTTTGTGGATATCATGAAAATGATCCTCCCGTGTCTATTTGGATACGCCTATTATACCGCAAGGTAATAGGGTAAATCAATCGCCTATTGACACGATAGGTAAATGGGTATAAAATGCCACTAGCTGAAAAGAAAAGGAGACTACGATATTGATATACGCAGATAACGCAGCAACCACTAAGATGAGCGAGCTTGCTCTTAAGAGATTTGTTGAAGTCGCTTCGAACGAATTCGGCAACCCGTCGAGTCTGTACAGTATCGGTCAGAGCGCCAAGGATGTCCTTGAGAACGCCAGAGCTGATGTCGCTTCGGTAATAAATGCCGATCCCCGTGAGATCATATTTACATCCGGAGGATCTGAAGCGGATAACCAGGCGATAATATCGGCCGCGAAGCTCGGAGAGAAGAACGGAAAGAAGCACATCATATCCACGGCTTTCGAGCATCACGCAGTGCTCCATACACTGGAGAAACTTAAAAAGGAAGGATTCGAGATAACGCTTCTTGATGTTCACAGTAACGGCATAGTAACGGCGGATGAAGTCGAAGCGGCGATCAAGGATGAGACATGCCTTGTAACGATAATGTTTGCCAATAACGAGATCGGGACTATCCAGCCGATCAGAGAGATCGGCGCAGTCTGCAGAAAGCATAACGTGCTCTTCCATACCGACGCGGTTCAGGCGATAGGTCACCTCCCTATCGATGTACAGGAATATAACATCGACATGCTGTCATCTTCGGGTCACAAATTCCACGGTCCCAAGGGTACCGGTTTCCTGTATGCGAAGAAGGGCATCAGGCTCACTAACCTCATCGAGGGCGGTGCGCAGGAGAAGGGCAAGAGAGCCGGAACGGAGAATGTTCCCGGAATAGCTGCGATGGCAGAGGCTCTTAAGGCGGCTGTCGCCAATATCCCGCAGCACAACGATTCCCTCAGGGCAAAGAGGGACAGGCTCATCGAAGGCCTTCTTCAGATCCCCCATTCGGCTCTTAACGGAGACCGCGATTCCCGTCTTCCGGGTAATGTCAACTTCTGCTTTGAGGGGATCGAGGGGGAATCGCTCCTGCTGCTTTTGGATGACAAGGGAATATCGGCTTCTTCGGGAAGCGCATGTACTTCCGGTTCTCTCGATCCCAGCCACGTTCTTCTGGCGATCGGAAGAGTACACGATGTCGCTCACGGGTCGCTTAGGCTGTCGATCGAAGACGACATTACCAATGAAGATATCGAATATATCATCAGGTCGGTCCGGGAAGTAGTCGAATATTTAAGAGGTTTTTCTCCTATCTGGAGAGACCTTGTCGCAGGAAAGAAACAGTTCATATTGTAATAACGGAGGGAATACCATGGCATTATACAGCGAAAAGGTAATGGATCATTTCAGAAACCCGAGAAATGTCGGGGTGATCGAAGATGCAGACGGAGTCGGTGAGGTAGGTAACGCCAAGTGCGGCGACATCATGAAGATGTACCTGAAGATAGATAACGATATCATAACGGACGTCAAGTTCGAGACTTTCGGATGCGGCAGCGCGATCGCATCCAGTTCGATGGCAACGGAACTCATAAAGGGCAGACCCGTGGATGAGGCTTTGCAGCTGACAAACAAGGCAGTTGCAGAAGCTCTTGACGGTCTGCCTGACTATAAGATGCACTGTTCCGTTCTTGCCGAGGAAGCAATCAAGAACGCACTGGATGATTATCATTCAAAGAAGGATCTTAAGACGGAAGGATGACTCCTCCACCGATCACGCATCCAGAGTCATCGTAAAAGACTGCCGACTGACCGGGTGCAGGCGATCTGACAGGCTTTGAGAATTCTATAAGCAGATCATCGTGATCCGTTACCGTGACTATAGCAGGAACTGCTTCGTGCCGGTAGCGGATCTTTACGTTGGCGGTAAAACTATCACCTTTTGAAGGTTCGCTTATGCTCATGAAATTCGTATCGCCGCATCTGATCGAACATGTATATATCTCATCTTCGGAACAGAGGACGACTTCATTACGGAATGCGTCGATCTTCTTTACATATGCGGGATACCCGAGCGCGATGCCGAGACCTTTTCTCTGCCCGACGGTGTAATTGATTATGCCGTTATGTGTTCCGAGGATATTACCGTATATATCGACAAAATTACCTGCTGCCGGATCAGCCCCGCCGGTATGTTCCTTTATATAATCGGCGTAGTTGCCGTCAGTGACAAAGCATATCTCCTGAGAGTCCTTCTTTTCCGCTATATGTAAGCCTGCTTTATGAGCAATATCTCTGACCGTCTCCTTATCCAGGTCCCCAAGAGGCATGAGAGTCCTCTTAAGCTGCTCCTGCGAGAGCTTATAGAGCATGTAGGTCTGATCCTTTTCACGGTGCTTCGCGGATCTCACTGTGTATCTTCCGTTTTCCAGAGCTATGACCGAAGCGTAGTGACCGGTGGCCACATACCGCGCTCCCGTTATGTCAGCCCAGTTGATCATGCGGTCCCATTTGACATATCGGTTGCAGTTGATGCACGGATTCGGGGTGATGCCGTTCCTGTAACTCTCGATAAAAGGATCCGTAACGGTATTCTTGAAATCAGATACAGCATTGACAACATTATAGGGGATATCAAGAGCCTTACAGACGAGCCTCGCATCGTCGATCTCGCAGCAGCGGCTGTCTCCGGATTTAGAATCCCATGTCCTGACCGTCAGACCGATAACGTCGTATCCCTGTTCTTTCAAAAGATATGCGGCGACTGCGCTGTCCACTCCGCCGGACATTCCCACTACTGCCTTTTCCAAACTCCTGCTCCTTTTATCTTACATCTTAAAGACCGCCTGCTTCTGCAGACGGCCTTTCTGTTGGCTTATGTTAGATTATATATTATTTTATGTTTTCTCTCCACGTGGCGGGCTTAAACTCGTTTATGATGGGCAGAAGTCTGGAATCGACATCGATCTTAAGGACTGAGTTGAAGTTGTTCGTGGCGATCATCTGTCCGGCAAAACCTACGATGACAACGATCTCGTTATCGCTGAAGAATGACTTCAGTCTGTCGAAAAGCTCATCGGATACCGCAGTAGGATTCTTGACTATCGCCTGAGCAAGCTCTGTAAGCACCAGCTCCTTCTCATCATACTGAAGGTTAGAGGGATCCAGTCCCAATCCCTTTACGTCACTGATGAAGAAAAGGGAGCAAAGCTGGCATGAGTTGGTCGTGGATATCGCGTGTGCATAAAGGATCGCGTCCTTTTCGCCTATGACCTCAACGAGTCTGTTCCATGAAGTATACCAGCCCATGTATGCATCGTATGTGGCTGCATCGTTAAGAAGGCCTTTCTTCATGTTGGTTACCGCATTTCTGCCGGCGAGCTCATCGTAACGCTCTTTCTCGGCACCTGTTGCTTCGTTCTGTTCCAAAAGTTTTATTCTTGCCATTTTTGATTTTCTCCTTTTCAGATAGCGAGTTTCAGTATTTCCCGGATGCTTTCTTCATCCAGAGGTTCGTAGTGACCTACCTTGCCGTTACGGGTGGCTCTTTTTGCCATGATCTCAAAGTCTTTGTCATCGATACCGAGTTCGGTAAGTGTCGTTTTTACGCCGAGGAAACGGAAAAATGATTCCAGTCTGTCGGCGAGGATCAGGGCCCGTTCGGATTCGTCATGATCATACGGGTCGGCCCCGAAGACCCTTGTTGCCAGAAGTGCGGGACGCCACGGCTTTTTGTCTGCCACATATCTTACCCAGGCGGTGAAGACAACAGCCATGCCTTCGCCGTGGGTGATATTGTACTGAGCCGAGAGCTCGTGTTCTATCCGGTGGGAACCCCAGTCGGCGATCCTTCCGGCGTCAAGGAAATTGTTGTGAGCCACACTTGCGAGCCACTGAAGTTCCCCTCTTGCGTTGACGTCCTTCGGATCTCTGGTGAGCCTTTCGCCGTTTAGAAGAAGAGCTCTTATAGCGCCCTCGATAAGGTAATCGGTGGTGTCGGAATCTCTCGTGTCGGAGAAGTATCTTTCCAGCAGATGAGCCAGAACATCGGCTATTCCGACGGCAGTCTGATAGGAGGGGAGACCGACCGTAAACTCGGGGTTCATTATCGCGAACTTCGGTATTATGCGGTTATCCTCAAAACCGAGCTTCCATTCACCGTTACTGATGATCGCGCAGTTTGATGTCTCGGATCCGCTTGAAGCTGTTGTCGCGATAACTCCTATCGGAAGAACATTTTCGGGCGTTATTCCCTTGTCGAAAAAGTCCCACACATCCCCTTCGTAGGGGATGCCCAGAGCGACTGCCTTGGCTGTGTCGATCGAGCTTCCGCCGCCCACCGCGAGTACAAAATCCACATCGTTTCTCTTTCCGGAAGCGATCAGTTCTCTTACGAGTTCCACGTTGGGATTGGGAACGACATTTCCGTTTTCAGTGAATCTGATCCCGAGTTCGGATGCTGCATTCTCGATGACTGAATATATCCCCAGTTCTTTTATGAACTCTCCGCTGTATATCAGGAGGAGCGAGTGGACACCGTAGCTTTTGAGAAGATCTTTGATCTTCGTTTCGCTTCCCTGCCCGAAGATGATCCTGGCGGGATTATAGTACTCAAAACCTATCATGATCTTTTCTCCTGATACTGTCAGTTAAGAGGTACTACGGCACCGTCATATGTGTTGTTGATATAATCGCTTATTGCCTGGCTCTGAAGTACTTCTACAAGAGCGAGAAGAGCTTCGTCATTTGCCTTGTCGGGAGTGGTGGCGATTATGTTTCCATATGTCTGTGCAGCGAGTCCGTCATTTGCTTCCACGGCGAGAGCCTGGCTGACGTGAAGACCGCCCTCTATCGCATAGTTACCGTTGATAACGGCGACGTCAACATCGGGAAGAGCCGCCACGAGCTGTTCGGGTGCCAGCTCTCTGAACTGGATGTTCTTGGGGTTATCGATGATATCTTCTACCGTCGCGTTGATGCCTGCATCATCCGAAAGAGTGAGAAGTCCTTCCTGTGCGAGAAGGAGAAGTGCTCTTGCCTCGTTTGTTACATTGTTGGGTACTGCTACCGTCGCACCGTCGGGAAGTTCAGAGAGATCAGTTACTCGGCCTGCATAGATGCCGAAGGGTTCATAGTGGATGGCGCCGATCGATACGAGGTCTGATCCGTTCTCAAGATTGTACTGATCGAGATAAGGAACATGCTGGAAGTAGTTGGCGTCAAGGCTGCCTTCGATAACTCCGGTGTTGGGTGTGATCGAATCTTCAAGCTGTACGATCTCAAGTGTGATTCCCTGATCCGCCAGGATTGGCTTTGCCTGCTCAAGGATCTCGGAGTGGGGAGTGATGTTTGCTCCGACTCTGATGACCACATTCTGATCTGCTGATACGTCATTGGCGGGAGATACATCGTTATTGTTTGATGCGGAGCATCCTGCGAATGAGAATAAAAGTGCTGCTGATACGATTGTTGTTAAGATCTTCTTTTTCATTTTTTTGTTCCTCTTTTCTTTTGTTTTGTTTTTCCGATTTCTTTTTTCTCTTTTAACTCCATAAAAAAGGGAGTCCTTATCAGTGACTCCCGGGCATATGGCTTACAATGTGATCAAGTGTCAACATCGTTCATTTTCGAGACAAACATTCAGACGGTCTGATGCCTCGGCCAACATAAATGCCCGGGAGAAAAGCATTCGACAACAACACATGTTATGAACCAATGCATGAGTCTTTCTGCTTAACATCTTTACGCCTCCTTTTTGTTGATTTTTGTGTTCTCTGTTCGATTGAACAAGTGAATGATAACATTTGATACCTACTATGTCAATAGGTATTATAGGAATTGCTGGAAATTTTTTGAAAAGCCCGGTGATATTACCCCGGCCGATGGATAATAGGCAAGTTTTTCAAATATCCGGAAAAATGCTTATCGGCGTAATACGCGAATAAAAAACGGAGACCCAAGCCTCCGTTTGATGTCATATCTTTCTTGTTCTCTTTGCGATCAGTCCGCCGGACTCCTGGATGATCATTACCAGTATCACGAGAAGCGCGACCGTTGTCCATAAAACGTCCTTCTGATATCTGTAGTAGCCGTACTGCAGCGCGATCGCTCCCAGTCCCCCTCCGCCGATGACTCCGGCCATAGCAGAGTAGCCGAGTACAGTCGCCACATTGATCGCTGCCCCGTGAAGAAGCGAAGGCGTCGCTTCGGGGAGGATAAAATGTACGATGATATAGAGGGGAGATGCTCCCATCGATTCAGCCGCTTCGATTATCCCGGGCTGCACTTCTTCGAGGGATGATTCCACCATCCTCGCCACTATCGGTATAGTTCCGACCGTAAGAGGAACTATCGATGCCACCGTTCCGATCGACGATCCGGTTACGAATCTCGTGAAAGGAATAAGAAGCACCAGAAGTATCAGGAACGGCAGAGACCTCATTATGTTGATGAGCGTTCCCAGGAGCACATTGACGGGCCTGTTGGCAAGAAGCCTTCCGCCTGATGTCGAGTAAAGGATGACCCCAAGCGGCAGTCCGATGATGTATGCGATCAGCGATGAAAAGAATGTCATGATCAGTGTCTCTATGACACCGTTCTTTATTGCTTCGATTATATATTCACTCATTTAGTTCACCTCCGATACGGATAATCCGTTCTTGACGAAAAAGTCTATGATGATATCCTGATCCGCTGCCGATTCAGGAAGCTCGAGCACCATCTGACCGTAGCCGATGCCGCCGACGCTCCTGGTATTGGCGCTCAGGATATTTACCTTCTTTCCGGTCTGCTCGACCATGTCAGCGATAAACGGTCTTTCTGATGCCAGACCGTCGAAGACGATCCTTATAAGATTACGTGACGGATCCGACGCCTCGAAGGGATTGCTCGGGAAAACGAGCTTTTTGGCGGCGGCTGACTTCGGATTACGGAAGACTTCCCTGACTTCGCCGATCTCCGCGAGATTGCCTTCGTCGATAATGGCCACGCGGTCGCAGATCTTTTCGACGACGCTCATCTCGTGAGTGATTATCACTATGGTTAGTTTACGTTCCTCATTGATCTTTTTGAGAAGGTCCAGGATCTCTCCGGTTATCTTCGGATCGAGGGCACTCGTCGCCTCGTCGCAGAGAAGGACTTTGGGATCGGATGCCAGGGCCCGGGCTATGGCGACACGCTGGCGCTGACCGCCCGAAAGCCTGGCAGGGTAGACGTTCTGCTTATCGGTCAGTCCGACGATCTCGAGCATCTCGAGAGCTTTTTTGTATCTTTGGGCTTTCGGGATTCCCGCGATACGAAGAGGCTGCTCGACATTCTGGATGACAGTTCTCTGACCGAGGAGATTGAAGCTCTGAAAGATCATCGAGATAGAGTGTCTGACTTTACGGAGTTCTCTCTGCGATAACAAAGCCAGATCCTTGTCATAAAATCTGACGGTTCCGCCCGTGACGTCCTCGAGACGGTTAAGGGTTCGAACGAGCGTTGATTTGCCTGCGCCGCTCATTCCTATTATCCCGAAGATCTCGCCTTCGCTTATACTGAGCGACACGTCCCTAAGAGCCGTGAATTCCTTTCCCTCGTTTCTGTAAACCTTTGATACATTCTGTAAATCGTAAACATTAGCCATTTCTTTTTTTCCTTTATCAGTTATCGAATAAACCCTTGCTCAGATATCTGTCTCCGCGGTCCGGAAATATCGTGACGATATTTCCTCTGTCTATTTCTTTCGACAGCTTTATCGCGGCTGCGAGCGCGGCGCCCGATGACGATCCCGCGAGGATGCCCTCGTGAAGCGCCAGGGATCTGGATGTCTCAAATGCTTCGGCATCCGTTACCTTTATGACCTTGTCGATCAGGGTGACATCCATCGTGTCGGGTATAAAGTCGTTTCCTATGCCTTCGATGTCGTAGTCGGCGTGATCGCCTCCCCCTATGATCGAACCTTTCGGATCTGCCAGGACTCCCTGTATCCTTTTGTCCTGATCCTTCAGATACGAGACTATCCCGCTGAATGTTCCGCCGCTTCCGGCTCCGGCTACGAAATAATCGATGTGTCCTTCGAGCTGCCTGTAGATCTCGGGACCGGTCGTCTCGTAATGAGCTCTCGGGTTGGCGGGATTACTGAACTGGTTAAGGGAGATCGCTCCTTCAGTCTCCGCGATCAGCTTCTCTGCGGCCTTCTGCGCTCCGAGCATTCCGTCCTCTCTTGGGGTGCGGATTATCTTTGCTCCCAGGGCTTCCATGACCTTCTGCTTTTCGATAGAGAACTTCTCGGGAACGGCGAAGATGACGTCGATACCCTGATTCAGTGCCGCGATCGCGATGCCGATACCGGTATTGCCGGCCGTCGCATCGACTATCGTTCCGCCTCTTTTGAGCCTTCCCGAAGCGATGGCATCATCGATCATGTACTTGCCGATCCGATCCTTGACCGATCCTGCGGGGTTAAAAAGTTCGAGCTTTGCAAAGATATTTACGGCGGGGTTGCCCCCCATATTATTGAGCTTAAGTATCGGAGTATTTCCGATCATGCTCCTTATATCGTTATAGTATTCCATCGTTCTTACCCTCTGATCCTTGATGCTTCAATGGCCTGCTTCAGATCATCGATCAGGTCGTCTGCGGATTCGATCCCGACTGACAGACGGATGAGTTCGTCAACGATGCCGACTTTCTTTCTGATGTCTTCCGGGATAGATGCGTGCGTCATGCTGGCTGGGTGGCATACGAGGGATTCGACTCCGCCGAGGCTCTCGGCGAGCGTGACGAGCCGAAGCGAACGGAAGAAAGCCTTATGATCGTATTCTTCCTTCAGGACGAAAGATATCATCGCTCCGGGACCTTTTGCCTGTTTTTTCTGTACTTCATATCCGGGATCCGACTCGAGACCGGGGTAGTATACTTTGGAAACATAGCCGCTTTCTGTAAGCCACCGGGCGATCTTTTGTGCATTTGAAACATGTCTGTCCATTCTAACGCCGAGTGTCTTGATGCCTCTTATTATCAGGAAGCTGTCCCAGGGAGCCAGGACTCCGCCTATGGCATTCTGAAGATAATAGAGCCTGTCGGCCAGCGCCTTGTCATTTACCACGACGAGACCGGAGATGGTGTCACTGTGGCCGCCCAGGTATTTGGTGCCGCTGTGGATAACGATATCCGCACCCAATTCGATGGGGCGCTGAAGGTAAGGGGTCAGGAAAGTGTTGTCGACGATAAGGAGCTTACCGTGCTTCCTGGCGACCTTTGATACTGCGACGATATCCGTGACGCTTAGAAGCGGATTGGCCGGGGTCTCGATATAGATCGCTTTGATGCTGCTGTCTATGGCTGCCTCCACTTTGGAAACGTCGGAAGTATCGACTATCTCGTATCCGATCCCCAGGGGCTTGAAGACATTGTCGAGTATCCTGAAAGTCCCGCCGTAGATGTTGTCGGATACGAGCAGTCTGTCGCCGCTTTTAAAGAGCGAGAGCACCGTATGGATCGCTGCGAGTCCGGAAGCAAAAGCCAGACCGTAACTGCCTCCTTCGAGATCGGCGATCAGTTTCTCCAGAGCCGCCCTGGTGGGGTTGCCTGTCCTCGAGTATTCCCAGCCGGAATTAACTCCGAGTTCGCTCTGCTTATATGTGGATGTCTGATAGATCGGAACATTGACCGCACCCGTATGAGGGTCGCCGTCGATACCGCCATGGATAAGTATGGAATCTATATTTAAACTCATTTCTGTTTACCTCGTTTTTCTATATTTGGGAATAAAAAAGGGAGCCGCTATAACTCCCGAACAAATGATATTGAAACGCCTATATTAACATCGTCCTTTTGCGAAGAGCGCAGTCATCAGAATGCACATTCGAACTTTATCATCTGTTCGGTGATCGGGCATTCGACAACACATGTTACTGTTATTTATCCTGATTCGAATAAGCATCTGAAACGGTATCCTTTCGTAAGACTGAGGAGATGATAACACCATAAACCTACTATGTCAATAGGTTATGTGGATATTTATAAAATGATGTCACAAATGAAGAGATCATGTCCGTTCAGGCTTGATCCATTTAGCCTTCTCCGAAGCTTTGACCTTGCAGCCGAATAGAGTCTTATGATCGTAAAGAGCGATGGTCTCTTTGGAGATCTCCTGCCCTAGAAGTCTGTATCCGGTCTCTGTCTTAATGATGATATAACGGATGATCGTATGTACCTGAAAAGCTTCGGGGTCATTTTCCAAAGGCCGGCGGAGTTCTTCGTAGCATTTGTTGTATGACGAATATTCGACCACAATACCGCCTTCCATCTCCTGTGGGGGCGTCCATTTACGCAGATCCTTCATATATCTTACGTAATCGGGAACGAGACGGAACATAAGAATCGCGAATGAGGGTTCAAGTAATCCCAGCAATGCTAACCATTTTACGGGGGACAGCAGGAATCCGAGAGCCACCAGGATACCTCCGATAAGAGGGATTCCCGAGACATAATGCCCGGACTTTTTGCTTGCTCTC
>JAFZWN010000003.1 GCA_017617295.1 Clostridiales bacterium
TGCCACGGCAAATGCGGCAACGGGATTCCACCCGGGAGATCACGGAACGACGTTCGGCGGCAATCCCCTTGCTACGGCAGCGGCAAATGCCGTACTCGACAAGATAAAGGACAAGGATCTTCTCATCAACGTCAACAGCGTGAGCAATTATATCTTCGAGACGCTCAATGATATGTCGAGGAAGAACAAGGGCATCAAGCAGATCCGCGGAATGGGTCTTCTCATAGGCATCGAATTTGATGAGATCTATTCGGCTCCCATGGTACGCGATGTGCTTCTCTCTAAGGGTTATCTCGTAAGTGCGATAGGAACGTCGACCATCAGGATAGCTCCTCCTCTAATAATCACTCAGAGGGAAGCGGCTTCATTCCTTAAGGCGGTCGAGGGGATAATCAAAAAGGAGAAGAGCATCCCCCTGAAGATAAAAGCGGCACTCGGATCGAAGCCTTCCGAGACAACGGAGATGTAAAGGAGACAACAGTATGAAACATTATATAGATTTTCACGAGGACGTAGGGATCGAGGAGCTCGATTACCTTCTTGACATCGCAGCGGACATGAAGGCCAAGACCAAGGCCGGTATCGAGCATCACTATCTGAAGGGAAAGTCCCTAGCCATGATATTCACGAAGTCTTCCACGAGGACCAGGGTATCTTTTGAAGTCGGCATGTTCCAGTTAGGCGGCCAGGCACTCTTCCTGAGCAATAACGAGATCCAGATCGGCCGCGGCGAGTCCATCTACGATACGGCCAATGTCCTCTCCGGAATGGTAGACGGCATCATGATCAGGACATTCAAGCACAGCGATATCGAAGATCTCGCCAGGTACGGTTCCATCCCCGTAATAAACGGTCTGTCTGACGACCAGCATCCCACTCAGATGCTCGCCGACCTTCTTACGATCAAGGAGTGCAAAGGAGATCTCAAGGGGCTTAAGCTCGCATATGTCGGAGACGGCAACAATGTCGCCAACTCCCTCCTTCAGGCCTGTGCCAAGGCAGGTATGCACATCTCGGTAGCATCGCCCAAGGATTACACATGCCCCGAGAAGTATGTGCTTCAGGCAGACATAGATGCGGCTGTAACCGGCTCAAAGGTAGTCATGACGGAAGATCCCTATGAAGCATGCAAGGATGCTGACGTTATATATACCGACACCTGGACCAGCATGGGTCAGGAAGAGGAGAAGGCCAAGAGGATCGAGATCTTCAAGGATTATCAGGTAAATTCCGAACTCATGTCGGCCGCCAAAAAGGATGCCATCTTCCTTCACTGTCTCCCCGCATACAGGGGTTACGAAGTTACCGAGGATGTCATCGACGGACCTCAGAGCAGGGTATTCCAGGAGGCCGAGAACAGGCTTCACGCCCATAAGGCCATCCTCGTAAACTGCTTCCTTAATTCCTGATGCCCGATATCTCCATACGAAAAGCGGCAACAGAAGACGCGCCCGTCCTTAGAGACCTCATAAGGGAGGCCATGGAATCCTACAGAAAGGATTCGGGGATCCCCGAAGGCTTACTGGAATCACTTAAGGAAAGCGTCGAATCCGTAGCATACAGGATAGAGCACAACAACTGTCTGTGCCTTTTAAGCGACGGAACGATCGTCGGCACAGTCACTCTGACCATGTCTTCCAATCCTGTGCGCTATTCTTTCTCGGATTATACGGAAGAAGTACTGTCGGAATTCGGAATGAGCGGATATATCTCCAGGCTGGCAGTGGCTGACGAAGCCCGGAAGACCGGACTCGGAGTGCTCCTCATGAAGACCGTGCTGTCCGAAGCGGCAAAGGCGGGAGCATCACATGCGCTTCTTCATACGGCAGTCTCGAACAGAAGGATGAAAGATTTCTACTTTTCTCTGGGATTCAGGCTCCTGGACAGCGAACATTCAAGAGGCTACGAAAGAGGACTCTTCGTCACCGACATCACACCAAGTGAGTCGCATATATAAAACAATCCGATGTAACAGGGGAACGCTTCAGTTCCTCTGTTGCTCTTTTAAGGGCCTCATCATCCTCATATATCCCGAAGACACAGCTTCCCGAACCCGTCATCATGGAGAAGATGCTCCCCGAAGACTTTATCGCGGCCTTGATATCCGATATCTTCGGCAATATCTTCATCGCGGGTTCCTCGAGATCGTTCTCCATAAAAGGCGCGGCAAGCTTTATGCGCTCAAGAGGCGTCAGATCCTCTCTTCCGAATATCGAGATCATCTTATCCTTATATGCCTTGCCGTCAAAGGACGGGTCAAATGTTTCATCGCTTAAGCGGTAGCATTCGCCGGTATTGACTCCCTCGGATGGCTTAACGAGCAAGACCGGCACCCCCGAAAGATCAGGCACGGCGGTGAGCATCTCCCCTTTTCCTTCGCAGAAAGCGGGGCGTTCCAGAAGGAAGAACGGCACGTCGGCGCCTATCGACAGGGCGATCCCGTTCATCCGTTCATCCGTCAAAGGATCGTCCGATGTCGAATCAAGAGCCTTTAGGACAAAAGCCGCATCGGCGCTTCCGCCTCCCAGTCCCGCTCCCGAGGGAACGTATTTTACAAGAGATATATCGGTATCCGGGCATCTCCCCGAAGCTTCCATATATGCTCTCGCGGCTTTATAACAGAGATTATTCTCCGAAGGGAGCCCCGGGATATCCGGAACAACTATATTCCCGTTTTCTTCTTCTTTGACGGTGACCTTCATATGATCGGACAGTCCGACTCTTGCCATGAGCATGAAAAGGTCGTGATATCCGTCAGGCGTCGTCCCCAGTATCTTCAGGAACAGGTTTATCTTACAGTACACTTTGTCTTCGAGTATCAAAGGCATCCTGTCTCCTTTGTCCGCTTTAATATATCTAATAAGGGACTGTGTAACCTCTGTTCAAGGTCTGCACAGTCCCTTCAATTTCCTCTTTTCATAACACCGACTGATGATCAGCCTGCGGCCTCCGATACGCTCTCTGCGGGGATCGATACTCTTACGGCTCTGGTAAGAACATCGACGTAGCTATAGGAAACGACATCAAAACCGCTGTCCCTGTTACTCCTGCATCTTACCGTAAAGACATTGGGATAACAGTTCTCAACAATACCCTCGTGGATTATGAGCCTCTTACGTCCGCCGTTGCTTGTCAGCTTAACAGGCTTGCCGACGAGAGACTGCAGCTTCTCCCTGCATAAATCCAGATCCGATCTGATAATCATCTTCAAATGCCCTCCGAATCGCAAATACAATACACAAAAAACTATATCAGTATCTTGTTTTTTTGTCAATTACATAACACAAGATATGGGGATGTTTTGTGAAACAACAACAAAATGTAGTGTTTGGGAGCCTCAGATTGAAATGCTACCCCTTTATATTGTATTATTATAAAATCATTTAGAGAAAGCGGGATAAGACGATGTTAAGCGATATAGAGATTGCAAGAAATGCCACCCTACTTCCCATAGAAGAGATTGCCGCCAAGATCGGGCTCTCACCTGACGAGCTTCAGATGTACGGCAAGTACAAGGCAAAGATCCCGCTGTCCTCAATAGAAAAGAGAAAAGACACTCCCGACGGCAAGCTCGTTTTGGTAACCGCCATGAACCCCACGCCCGCAGGCGAAGGAAAGACCACGGTCAGCATCGGTCTCGCGCAGGCCATGGCGCTTCTCGGAAGAAAGGTGATGCTCGCACTCCGTGAGCCCTCGCTTGGTCCCGTATTCGGGGTAAAGGGAGGCGCTGCAGGCGGCGGTTATTCCCAGCTCGTTCCTATGGAAGACATCAATCTCCACTTCACGGGGGATATCCATGCCATTACCGCGGCAAATAACCTTCTTGCCGCCATGCTCGACAATCACCTCTATCAGGGAAACGAACTTCGGATAGATAAGGACCGCATCTTATGGAAGAGATGCATGGACATGAACGACAGAGCGCTTCGAAGCATCAGGATCGGCGTCGGCGGAGGGACTTCCGGAGTCGAGAGAGCCGATTCTTTCTCCATCACGGCCGCTTCCGAGATAATGGCAGTCCTCTGTCTCTCATCCGATATGGCAGATCTCAAGGAGCGCCTCAAGAAGATAGTCGTTGCCTATAATACCGACGGTGAGCCCATTACATGCGGCGATCTTCATGCCGAGGGCGCCATGACGACACTCCTGCGGGATGCCGTCAGTCCCAATCTGGTCCAGTCGCTCGAGCATGTTCCCGCTCTCGTACACGGCGGACCTTTCGCCAATATCTCCCACGGCTGCAACTCCCTGATCGCCACCAAGGCCGGTCTCAAGTTCGCTGATATACTGATCACCGAAGCAGGCTTCGGCGCGGATCTCGGAGCATACAAGTTCCTTGATATCAAGTGCAGAAAGGCCGGATTGTGGCCTGATGCGGTCGTTATCGTAGCCACGGTAAGATCTCTCAAGTATAATGCCGGCATCCCCAAGGATCAGCTGAACAAAGAGGATCTCGAAGCGCTTAAGAAGGGATTTGCCAATCTCTCCAAGCATATCGAGAACATGGATCATTTCGGGATCCCCGTTATCGTCGCATCCAACCGTTTCCTTACGGATACCGAGGCGGAGCTCGATCTTCTCAAGAGCCTGTGCGAGGAAAAGGGCGCCCGCTTCGCCCCTGCGGAGATCTTCGCCAAGGGCGGTCCCGGAGGAAAAGAACTCGCGGAAGCCGTCCTCGGAATACTCGATAACGGCAGCAAGACTGAACCGAAGTTCGACTATGAACTCAAAGACTCTATAGAAGACAAGATCCGTTCTGTGGCAACGACGATCTACGGCGCTTCTGACATCGACATCCTTCCCGAAGCAAAGGCCAAGATCGATGCTTTCACAAAAGCGGGTTATTCGGAGCTTCCGATCTGTGTCGCCAAGACACAGTATTCGCTGTCAGATGACCCGAAAGCCCTCGGTCGTCCCGAAGGCTTCACATTGACGGTAAGGGATGTCACCCTCTCCGCGGGCGCAGGATATCTGGTCGTACTGACAGGAAAGATCCTGACGATGCCGGGACTTCCTCCCCATCCTGCCGCTCTGGATATCGACACGGACGAGAACGGTACCGTAACGGGACTCTTCTGATCTTATGAAATACCCTAATCCCACTTTCCTTCAGAAGGCCAGCAAGGTAAGGCACACCAGAAGGACAAGGACCCTGATCATCCTGGTCATCTTGGGCGTGATCACGCTTGCCGCGATATTCGTGTCCAGGGTAGCAGCCATGCAGGATATCTACAGACGTGATTTCCCTGAACTCGTGGGTGCGGGTACATCGACTGCCGCTTCGAGTACTGAGACGACCGAGACGAGCGAGACTTCTGAAGCCACCGAAGAAAGCACCACGACCATCGCTACCGAACCCGTTCCCATAATCGCCGAGAGGACCGAGGAACCCCCGGAAGATACAGAGATAACTTCTGAAACGACTCAGAACGATTTTCCGGATCCGATCATAGAGGAAGACGTCTTTTTCAGTAACTCCCATCCGCTCCAGACGCTGTCACACGAGCAAAGAGAGATACTTCTGGATTCGCTCAAGCAGTCAGTCATGGACTATGCCGCGGCCAATCCCGAGGAGCGTATATCCTACAGATATGTAAATCTGGCATCCAACGAGACGATGGGGATCAACGATCTCACTCCCGTGATCCCTGCAGGATCCTTTGTGCTGCCCATAGAGCTCGTGGCCTATGAGCAGATCGGAAACGGCAGACTGTCGCCCACATCCAACTACACATACCTCGGGGAGACCGCGCCGGGCAATTCGTCCTATATAGCCGATAACTATCTTCCCGGCAAGAACTTCTATCTGCGTACTCTTCTTAACCTGGCGATCAGATATAACGACAATATAGCCCTTGCCCAGGTGATCGAAAAGATCGGCGGCATGGAATATATATGGAACCGCATCTCCCGCGTAAGCGATTACATAAACTATACCGAGAATGTCACCTATACGGATTACACCGGCTTCGAACAGAGAGGTCCGTCAAGGACTTCGGTCTACGATCTGGCCAATTACGCGGAATATCTGTATCACGGATACGTAAATTCCCCGCAGACCTATCAGAGCCTGATAAACGACATGGCTCAATGCGAAGTACCGGGCGGGATCGAGGGAGCGTTCTCCGATGCATCCCTGTTCCTCCATGTATGCGGCAGGAATCAGGAGACCGGTTCATATACCGAGATCGCCATCATAGATGCGGACGAACCGATCGTTCTCGTCATAAGCTGCGAATGCGCTTCTCTTGACCGCGCCTGCACGATACAGGCGGATCTGGCCACCTATACCGCAAGATTCTTAAGACAGTGCCACACGGAACAGTAGCTCTTTATAAGGAGGGATCAACATGCAAGGGAAGATGAGGATAAGGGAAGCATTATTTATTTTCGTCTGTATGGCGATGACTGCGGCGCCCTTTCTGACGCTTGTGAGGCTCAACGGCACCCTCGGCGGTCACACGGATTCAAAGTCCTATTCCCTGTTTGACGTCAGATTCGGTTATATTATCATCATACTGTCTTTGGCGGCGACGATCTTATTTATCTTTAAGAGCAAACTTAAAGCCTCATGCATTATTCAGATCATCAATGCGGTAACGTATATTATTGCGGGATATTTTACGGTCGATTACTACCACGCCGTAGCCACTAACGAGAAACTTCTGTTCTGGTTCGCGTCAATGACGGATATGAAATACAGTGCGACCAGTGAGACGCTCCCGGGATACTATATCGGTATCGGCATCTCGGTATTCACGATCATCATAAGTGCCGCCTGCCTGCTTATTCCCAAGGATGAATAAGGCTCTGTCACAGCAAACAATGATATGATATAATAACTGACGGTTCATCCCATCTGATCTGCAGCCGGGAACGGGTCTTGTGCAATTCGTTCCCGTGAACCCTGTCAGGTCCGGAAGGAAGCAGCAGTAAGCGGATCTGCGTTTGTGCCGCAAGGGTGCCTGCCCGACTGCAGTTTAGGTGGGATGAATTTTTTATTATCCGGAAAAGGGGTATCCCATGGAACATATTGCTCTTTACAGACAGTTCAGGCCGATGGATTTCGACGAGATGGTAGAGCAGGATGCTGCGGTCACCACCTTGCGCCAGGCGGTCATCACCAAAAAGATCGGTCATGCGTATATCTTCTGCGGACAGAGAGGAACCGGCAAGACTTCCATAGCCAGAGTGTTCGCCCGCGCGATAAACTGCGAATCCCCCGTAAACGGCAATCCGTGCAACAAGTGCCCCACATGCAGAGGCATACTTGACGGATCCCTGATGGATGTAATAGAGATCGACGCCGCATCCAACACGAGCGTCGAGAACATAAAGAAGATCTGCGAAGAAGTTAATTATGCTCCGACAAGAGCTCCATATAAGGTATATATAATCGACGAGGTCCATATGCTCTCAAAGGGCGCGTCAAATGCGCTCTTAAAGACTCTCGAGGAACCTCCGAAGCATGCGGTATTCCTTTTCGCGACAACAGAGATACATAAGATACTCCCCACCATCATCTCCAGATGCCAGAGATACGATTTCAGAAGGATATCCTCCGATGCCATCGTAAAGAGGCTCGAGCACATCTGTTCTGAGGAGAAGATACAGGCGGACAAGGAAGCTCTCATGCTGATCGCATCGCTTTCGGACGGTGCGCTCCGTGATGCTCTCTCGCTCCTCGACCAGGCTTCGTCCTGTGCCAACGGCAAGATGATAACCGCCAGGACCGTTGAGGACATGACGGGTACCGTAAACGACGATTTCATGTCGGATATGGCAAGCGCTCTCATCAAGTCCGAATATGACAGGATACTCACATTGTGTGCCAAACTCTCCGAGAGCGGCAAGGATACGGTACAGTTCACTCTGGAACTGGCCAGATATTTCAGGGATCTTCTTGTAATAAGGGTCATCCCCCACCCGGGAGAACTGGTCAAGGGATCCGCAGGAACGATAAGAAGGATGTACGATACCGCTTCCCTGACCAATACCGACACGCTGGTGGCTTTTATCACCTTCCTGTCCAAGCTCGTATCGGAACTCAAGTGGTCCCCTTCCCCCAAGACGAGCTTCGAGATCTCTATGCTCAGGCTCGCGGGACGTAAGGTAAAGGCGGAAGTCAAGCCCCTTGTAATGCCCGAAGAATATAAGACCGGATCGGACGGCGCTTCCAAGAAGACCGCTCTTCCGAATATCGCCGTATCAGCCGGCAATACTAAAGACGAGCCATCCGAGAAGAAAGAAGAGAAAAAGGAAGAAAAGCCGGCCGTCAAGTCGCCGAGTCCCTTCTCTTCTCCCATCGGTTCCTCTTCGTCTTCCGCTCCGGCTCCCGAAGAGGCCAAAGCTCCTTCGGTTAGTTCTCCGCTCGATCTTAAGAGCAAACTCGATATATTAAGATCGGCTCCTGTTCCGAAGACGGATCCCGCACCTTCAAAAGAAGATCCGAAGAAAGAAGATAAGCCCTCGGATCTGCCTCCCATAGCAAGACCTGCGGCAAAAGAGGAAAAGCCCGAAGGAGCGGACAAGCCTTTCTCAGTACCTTCGTCGGGATTTCTTGATTCGCTTAAAAAGTTAACGGAAGAAAAGAAGGAGCCGGTCAAAGAGAGCACACCCGAACCTCTTCCCCTGCCCGTTCTTCCTCCAGAACCCGAAGAACAGCCCGATCCCGAAGATATCCCCATGGACAATCAGATAGATATCTTCTCCATAGGGTCCTCTGACAGTAAACCCAAGGAGGTTCCGGCTAAGGCACCGGCTAAGGTTTCTGAAGAAAAGCCCGCTTCCAAAGAGGAAGAGCCTGACGTTTCTGACAGCAAAGTGTTCTCGGGAATATCGGATTCTGTGCTGGACGAGACTTTTGACCAGCATGCCCCGACAGGCAGGATCGGCGAGACCCGTAAGTCCTCGCTGGCGGTAGCGGTCGAGGAGACTCCCATCGCCACGAAGAAAAGGTCCGGCGATCCCTACGAAGTCTGGGACGAGATAATGACGTCAACGGAAAGAGAAGATCCTCTCCTGGCTCAGACCCTGTCGCAGTGCGGCTTTAAGTTCGAGATCGACAGCGTTTATATGGTATTCCCTAATGAGATGAGCGAGACAGTAAAGGCTCTTCGAAGCAACAGCAGATATAAGCTCATCAGTAATGAACTCAAGGAGCGTGTGGCAGGCGCCGAGCACGTGTATCTGTGCACCGACATGCAGTATGCCAATGCGATGGCACTCTCGGGAAGAAAGCCCGAAGCGGAGGAGAAAAAAGTAATAACTCCCGAGGAGAAGCTTCAGCAACTCTTTGATAAGGGGGCTTCCATGGGCATAGAGACCGAGATACATTTCGGTGATGACTGATATCGGTCTTTTCGGATATAATGTACAATATTCTATTGGAAAATAAACAAACGGAGGAATAATAAAATGGCAAAAGGCGGATTCCGCGGAGGTATTCCCGGCGGTATGGGAAATATGGGTAATCTTATGGCTCAGGCCCAGAAGATGCAAAGAGACCTCGAAGCAGCTCAGACAGAGATCAAGAACATGAGGATCACGGGTACGGCCGGCGGCGAGCAGGTAAAGCTCGTTCTCGGAGGTGACCACAGGATCTATGAGCTCGAGATATCCAAGGACGTTATCGATCCCGAGGATCCCGAGATGCTCGCTGATCTCATCATGGCCGCATATAACAGCGCCAGCGAAGAACTTGCCGCCGTCTCAGACGAGAAGATGGGCAAGATCACCGGCGGAGTCAAGATGCCCTTCTGATAATGGCACGGTACTCCCCCTCGTTACAGAATCTGATAAACAGCCTGAGGGAACTCCCGGGCTTCGGTGAAAAGTCGGCCCAAAGGCTGGCTTTCCATCTTCTGGCGCTTCCCGACGACAAGATGAATGCTTTCATGGATTCCATAGTACAGGCCAGAAAGCTCACCAAAAGATGCAGCAAGTGCCAGAACTTCACGGACAGCGATCCCTGCCCCATCTGTTCCGATCCGAGCAGAGACGGTTCCGTCATATGCGTGGTGGAGTCTCCCAGAGACGTATCCACTTTCGAGAGAATGCATGAATACAGAGGGCTCTATCATGTGCTTCACGGAGTTTACGATCCCATATCGGGCAAGGGTATGCAGGATATTACGCTGGCGGCTCTTTTTGACAGGCTCTCGAAGGATCCTTCAGTAAAGGAAGTCATCATGGCCACCAATCAGACCGTCGAGGGCAATGCTACGGCTCTTTACGTATCAAGGCTCCTGTCCCCTTCGGGGATCAAGGTCACGCGTCTGGCATCGGGAATGCCCATGGGCTCGGACATCGAGTTCACGGACGATCTTACGCTCGCCAATGCGCTTAAGGGAAGAGTGGATATTTCATCGTGAGACTGGATAAATTTCTTAAGGTATCAAGGATAATAAAGAGAAGGACCGTTGCCAACGACGTATGCGGCAGCGGCAGGGTCACCGTAAACGGCAAGGATGCCAAGCCGGGCGTCAAGCTCAAGGAAGGCGATATCGTTAAGATCCAGTTCGGAAACGGAGTAGTAGCTTTCAGGGTCCTTCAGCTCTCCGAGACGGTAAGGAAAGAGGATGCGTCTTCAATGTACGAACTGATCGAAGATTCTCAAATGTAACATTTATTACAGTTAAGTTAAGAATGCCTCCTCCGTATTGGGGAGGCATTCTTTTAAGGTTAAAATACAAAAAGATCAGACGGGAAAGGACATTTTGAGGTAAGCCATGACCAAGAAGAAACACAAGAAAGACAGAAGCGTATCTTCTTTCATATTCACCATGGTCTGCATCGCCTTCGTGGTGGTGGGTGTCCTTTGCGCTACAAGGATGTACGAGATACATAAGAGGAAGGAGAGCCTCCTGGCGGAGAACAGGCGGCTGCAGGAACAGAAACAGGCTCTTATCGACAGGAATAACGAGCTCCTGATCCAGGGCACGAGATCTGACGATTCCGCTTACATCGAGAACGTCGCCAGGAGCCAGCTCGACATGGTATACCCGGGCGAAGTCATCTTCCGTAATACCGGAGACTGATCATTCCAACTGCTTTATCTGAAACTTATCGAACCTGACCTTCTCGACATATTGCTCCGAGAAGAATATGGTCTGCCGGAATGCCGCGAATTCCTTAGTATTCTTGGCCATCCACATCGGGGCAGGGATATCGAGTTCCCTGCAGAGGAGTATGAGAGCTCTTTCCAGTTCGACCGAAAAAGGGACGGAATCATCCGAGTAAGTGACCTCTTTTATGTCTGTGGTCTTGTTCGAAATAAAAAGCCTTCCCTGAAGTCTCATACAATTCCTCCTTTTCTTTGCCTATATTTTGCCTTTTTTATCTCTTAAAGTAAATCCTGAACATGTTATCATAAAGTTGTTCTAAGTAATTGTTCCTTACTTCATAACACCCTCCTTTTAGGCACTGACTTCCCTCGTCAGTGCTTTTTTTGTGGTAAAATCCCATTATGTTCTATAAACCCAAGGATATCCTTCCCGGGAAGACCCTGGAGGAGCTCTATAAGATAAGATACAAGGACCCGCTCAAAGTTCCCGTCAGGATAAAGCTTAAGGGAAACCGGGTATTTATCACTGCGTTTGTCATCTTCTCGGACGAGCTTTTAAAGCCTTATATGAACAGGGACGGCTATGAGGAAAACGGCACCGGGACTTTTGCCGACCATGTGATCAAAGGGATAAAACGCTTCTGGGGCAAGGAATATATCATCCCCGGCATAGACGGACCGGTCACGGTATCAGTCGATATAAGGACAGATATCCCGAAGGGGCAGCGCGCCGTTTTGATAAGGAAAGCCCGTTTCAGCAATACCTCGTATGTCAGCAGTCCGATCCCCCGAATGGGATGGGGCGTCTTTATGACACTATGTCCCGAGAGCGCCATGATCAACTGGTCTCTTTATTCTCCGGGGCGGATCAACCTGAACCTGTGGAATACAGTCAGGATGTACGAGGGGGTCGCGGCCCATGAATTCGGTCATACACTCGGCATCGGCGACGCCTACGGCGCCCACTACCGTTTCTTCTATGAGGCTCCGGGCACCGAAGGCTTCTTGATGAACGATAACGGAAGCGTATCTCCCGAAGAACTTCTAATGGTCCTAAGAGCTCATGAGACGGGAAAGATGCAGTATTTCCCCTACAGGTTTGTCCCCGGGATCTGGTTCCCGGAACTGAAGAAAAGGATAAAGCGGTCTCTGCGGCGCAGAAAGCGCAGGAAGAAAAACCGCCGTTTTAAGTCTGTATAATGCTCATCCTTAAAGACCGTGAAACGGAAACCGGCAGGATCTTTTTGGTATCCTGATAACCTCGCCTATTTTTGACGAAATTGTAAACTGTCGTCAGATTGCACGAAAGTTGTTGAAAAATCACCCCTTTAAGTTGTAAAATATCTCTATCAAAATAAAAAAGCTTAAGGGAAAATGGAGGATCAACACTATGAAGAAATGTCCCGATTGCGGAATGACTATTGCCAATCAGGCTATAAGATGTCCCAAATGTAAATTTAATTTCGCCGACGCACCTGACGCAGGCGGAGCCGCAGTCCAGCCCGAGGCAGCAGCAGTATCGGCAGCAGCCACAGGTACACCGGTAAGCTCCAATGCAGTCGTAGGCATCATGCCTATGGTAGACGTTAACAAGTCCAATGTCGACGAGTTCTATACACAGCTCAAGAACGCTATCGTTAAGAGAAAGCAGGAATTCGACAAGTTCATCGATTTCCTCGAGAACAGGACAGCTTGGCTCACGGCTCCCGCAGCTACAGAAGGTCCTCTCGCATGCGAGAAAGGTCTCCTTATCAGAAGCGTAGCCGTAACAAAGCAGCTCCTCCGCATCAAGGATACTCTTATGCCCCAGCTTGACGAAGAATCCGCTATCATCATCGGTCTTTTCCACGAAGTAGGTAAGGCAGGCGTAGAAGGCAAGCCTTATTTCCTCGTTGAAGAGCGTCTCGGAAGCACGACTTCCACACTGGGTCTTTCCTTCAGCAGCAGGATCTCCACTCCCGCTTCGACACCTTCGAATAATTACTCCATCAACCAGAAGATCGTAAATATGAGCGTCGGCGTAAGAAGCCTCTATCTCGTATCCCAGTATATGCTCATCTCGGATGACGAGGCTCAGGCTATAAGCTACGGCTCCGCTCCCGACACGCTCAAGGGTTCCGTAAGTCCTTATACGCTCATTCTCCAGACTGCTATCTCTATGCAGAAGAATATCTACGAGAACAGCGATGTCGTTTCTTCCTACAGTTTCACTGTGAAGAAATAATCAATTTCAGAAAATTTTCTATCTTTATACTCCATTTCTTTTCCCCGCCCCGGGTCTCCCGGGACGGGGTTTCTTTTTGGTTCTTCACGGAATTCGCGGGATCGGACAGACAGAAAGATCTTTTCTCATCGGCGGTCGTTCAGTAAATCTTGAATCAATAGTTTACAAAAACTTTGGTATACCATTTGCCCATCAGAAAGGATTTGGTATACAAAAACAAGGGAAAA
>JAFZWN010000043.1 GCA_017617295.1 Clostridiales bacterium
CATGACCGCATTTGTACGTATCCCGGGGATCTTGAGCTTCCCGTTCAGGCTGAAACTGACATCTCCCTTGAAAAATACGGAAGCCCAGTGAATGACTTCATGAAGGGCTACGGTAAACACCGCCAGCCATAAAAGAGGGTATAATTTCCAGAAATCCCAGAATCCGAAAGCGATCGAATTCAAGAGGATAAATCCCTGCAGACCAAGTGCGGCATAGGAGAAATTCTTCTTAAGCCACGGATTTTTTATGACATATGTCCAGTCCGACAGGTCGATCCCGCCGGATGGAACATTCTTCAGAAAATAAAACTTTGTCTTCATTATGCGGTTACTATCTTGCTCGCATCACCGAGGTTATGCCTGTCGGTCGCTTCCTGACGCATCTTGTACTTCAGGATCTTGCCGGCAGCATTCATCGGGAATCCGTCAACGAAATCAACATATCTCGGGATCTTATGCTTGGCCATGTGCGTCCTTACATAGTCCTTGATCTCGTCCTCTGTAGCCTCTTCGCCGGGTTTCAGCACAACGGCCGCAAGGATCTCTTCACCGTAATCGGCATCGGGAACTCCTATTACCTGAACATCCTGGATCTTCGGATGAGTATAGAGGAAGTCCTCGATCTCCTTGGGATAGATATTCTCACCGCCTCTGATGATCATGTCCTTGATACGTCCCGTGATCTTATAGTAACCGTCTTCGGGGCGCCTGAGAGCCAGGTCTCCCGAGTGCAGCCATCCGTCCTCGTCGATAGCAGCAGCTGTAGCCTCGGGCATCTTGTAGTATCCCTTCATTATGTTATAGCCTCTGGCGCAGAATTCGCCGGGAACTCCGTCAGGCAGTTCCTCGCCGGTCTCGGGATCCACGATCTTGGTCTCAACGCCGAAGATGGAAGGTCCGACGGTATTTACTCTCTGCTCGATGGTATCCGTGGTCTTGCTCATCGTGGTGGCGGGAGAAGCCTCTGTCTGACCGTATGTGATAACTATCTCGGGCATATGCATCTTCTCGATGACTTCCTCCATCGTCTTGATGGGGCAGGGAGATCCTGCCATGATGCCCGTTCTCATGTGCGAGAAGTCAGTCGAAGGAAAGTTCTCGTGTCCGAGCATGGCGATGAACATCGTGGGAACGCCGTGGAAACAGGTGATCTTCTCCTGATTGATACAGTGAAGTCCCTTTCTCGGCGAGAAGGCCGTGATGGGAGACATCGTAACGCCGTGCGTGACAGAAGCGGTCATGGCAAGTACCATACCGAAGCAGTGGAACATCGGAACCTGGATCATCATCTTGTCGTTCGTGGACAGATCCATGCAGTCTCCGATCGCCTTACCGTTATTGACGACATTATAGTGCGTGAGCATAACGCCCTTGGGGAAGCCGGTAGTACCCGATGTGTACTGCATATTGCAGACATCGTGCTTGTCGATCGTTCTCCTGATCTTCTCTACTTCACTATAGGGAACCGTCTCAGCCAGAGAAGGCATATCGTCCCAATGGAAACAGCCGGGGATGCGGGATTCGCAGGTGATTATATTCTTAAGGTAAGGAAGCCTTGCGGCCTTGAGCTCTCCGGGCTTGCTGTCCTTTAGCTCCGGGCAGATCTCGTTCATGATCTGGATATAGTCAGAATCCTTATACTTGTCGATCATAACGAGCGTACAGGTATCAGACTGCCTCAAGAGATATTCGATCTCGTGGATCTTATATGCGGTATTTACCGTTACCAGAACGCAGCCGATCTTGGTGGCTGCCCAGAACGTGAGATACCACTGGGGAACGTTGGTAGCCCAGATGGCGATGTGATCGCCCTTCTTACATCCCATAGCCAGGAATGCACGTGCGAGGTTGTCGACATCGTCACGGAACTCGGGATATGTCCTTGTATAGTCGAGTTCGGTATATCTGAAAGCATACTGGTTGGGGAACAGCTCGCAGATCTTGTCGAGCACGTCCGGGAAAGTCAGATCGATCAGGGTCTCCTTAGGCCAGGGATAGTATCCTGTTCCCCTGTTATCCACCTGGAGGGTATTCTTCTGATGGGGCTTGTACTGCTCCATGAACCCTGCAAAGTGAGGAACTACGATGCCTGCGTCGAAAAGATCCTTAGACCATCTGTATACCCACTCAAGAGTGATATAGCCCTGGTAATTGATGGAGTCGAGAGCGGCGAACATCTCCTTTATCGGCATGTCGCCGGTACCCATGAGACGGTAATTTACCTTGCCGTTTTCGTCGATGACGCTGTCCTTGACATGAGTATACTTGATAAGCTCGCCTAAATTGGCTACTGTCTGCTCGGGAGCTTCGCCCGCGAACCTGTAAGGGTGGTGCATATCCCAGAGGGCGGCAACCTTACGGCTTCCGATCGCATCGATGACGTTCTTGAGCCTTTTGGTATCGGCATATACGCCGTTGGTCTCGAGAAGGAGCGTAACATTATACTCCTCTGCAACGGGAACGAGCTTCTTCATCGTATCGATAACGACATTGTCGTCTATCTCACGCGAAGGTGCGGGATCGCGGTCGCCCAATACTCTTATGAAACTGGCGCCTACCTTGTTCGCGAGCTTCGCGTAAGCCGTGATCTCGTCTATTGCCTTCTGTGAAGTGGAAGGATCGTAAACAGGCTCTCCGGAAGAGAGGCAGGAGATCTCGATACCTATACTCTTTAGCTTCTTAACCGTGGCATCGATATTCTCGTCACGGAACGGAGGAGCCTTTACGGAGAAGATATCCTCCCCGAGTCCTCTGATCTCGATACCGTCAAAGCCGAAGTCCTTGGCCATGGAATAGATATCCTGCCAGGAAAAATCGGGACACGCCAATGTCGAAAAGCTGGTCTTCATATAAAACACATCCTTATCTTCTTTATAAACAGTTGAATTATAGCAAGAGTAACAAGTCGCGGTAAAGCAAGGTTAACCACAACAAATTGAATGTTTTTTGCTTTTTTGAGGGTTTATGAGGCCCCGTAGAACTTAAATCCGCATTTATCGCAGAAAGATGCTCCCGGCTCCTTTTTGCATCCGCAGGCGGGACAGTAATCGGGAACTGTCTCCTTCTCGGCCTCCAGAGCGGATCCTTTGGGCTGCTCGGGCTTCTTGACCTCGGGATCTCCGGGAAGCGTCACAAAGCCGTCCTCCCTCCACTTTGCCACGAGTTTTCTGTATTCTTCGGTATACGAGATATCGACGACTTCGACATTATTGGGAGTTATCCCCTGAGGCTGGAGCTCGTAGCCGATCTTTCTGGCGATCTCCTGCTTGCAGTACTGAAGCTTGGATGAAGGCATAGTCCCCGAATAGGATGCGAGCACTTTACAGAGTGCTTCCTTTGACATCTCTTCGAGCTTTCTCTCGGGATCGGGATAATTAAACTGTGAAAGATCATTAACGGTAAGGGAAGCCCTGGCATAGCTTATGATATCGACATTCACGCCGCCGAATTCGGGATCGCTGAACTTGATAACCTGCTCTGTACGGAATCTGACCAGTACGGGACGGCTCTTTTGCGGAGGACGGTAAACGGGCTTTACGGGCTGCGGAGCCGCATTCTGCTGAGGTTTCCCGCCCTTGCCGAAAATATTATCCATGAATCCCATTATGTATCCTCCGGTTTTATTGATATAATCGTTAGCATGTTTCCGATACCGGATATTATTATATCAGATTATGATGCTTTGATACTCGACCTCGACGGGACGATCCTCGATTCGATGGATCTTTGGAACGAGGTCGACCGCATCTTCCTGTCTGAACGCGGGATAGAGCTTACGCCCGACTACACCGAGTACGTTAAGAGCGTAAGGATCGAGCAGGCTGCCTCTTATACGGCTTCAAGATACGGCCTTAAAGAGTCTCCCGAACAGATAATCGGCATCTGGAACGCTATGGTGTCGGACGCATACAGGAAGGAGATACCTCTTAAGAAAGGTGCGGCAGAATACCTTCTGAAGGCTTCCTCTCTGGGAATGAAGCTCGGGTTTGCCACGGCTCTGTCTTTTGATAATTCAAAGGCGGCTTTGGAAAGGAACGGGATCTTTGACATCTTTGATGCGCATATCACCCTGGACGATATCGATGGCGGGATCAACAAGGAGGAACCGGATGTCTATCTTAAGCTCGCCGGCATGCTTGGGGTCCCCCCGGAAAGATGCCTCGTTTATGAAGATATCCCCAAAGCACTGGAGGGCGCGCGCAAGGGCGGATTCTCCACATGTGCGGTATATGACCGCATAGGAGCGGGATCAGATGAAGCATGGGAGGCCATGATGAGGTCGTCAGATCACAGTATCCGGGACTGGAGAAACGAAAATTAAATAAAACTTTACAAATAGTTTTAATATTGACACGTATCGTAACATTTTCGCAAAGTTTGAATGTAATAATTCTATAGGTGGAATTTTTGCTCATAGGGAGAACCTGATGAACTACGACGAAAGCAGTCTGTTTTTAAAGAACAGGAATACATTCATGGTATCAATGCTGTTGATGCTGTTTGTTTTCATGGTCTCATTGTGGTTTCAGATGACGATCAGCATAGATCCGGTCAAGATATTCATATCGATCTTCCTGGCCATGATCACATTCCTGTTCAACCTTTCACTCGGAACTCCCGGCTTTTTCACATCAGTATGTCTCAATGTCTTTCAGCTGACCATCTATGTCTACAGTTATCTTCTGACAAGGACTCCCGAGAAACTGTACATGATAACGATGGTCCTTTTATCCCTTATCCTCACCTGTTCATTCCAGCTCTTCGTCAAAAGGATATCGGTAAGGTTCGACCGGTTAAGACAAAGGGTGCTTGAGGAACAGCAGAAAAGGATACAGAGCGAGCGCGAGTCCATCCTCAAGGAGACTATGCAGAGGACTTCCCTCATAGTCAAGCACGAGAAGGATTCGGACAATAAGTCCATCGCTTCGGAAGCAGTCGCACTGACGCAGAATACTTTCCTCGACCCTCTTACGACTCTTCCCAACAGAGCAAAGATAATCGACCATCTCGAGTACCTTATCGACAGGAAGGTGAACGGCGGCGACGGAACCGTCACTGTGATATACGTGTCGATCATCAATTCCGCTATCATGGCCCGTAATCCCGGCCACAGGACTCTCGATCTGTTCACGCAGTGCATGGCGCACAGGCTCCGCGAATATGCCAACCCCTCCGACATCGTCGGAAGAGTGGCAGGCAACGAGTTCGTTATCCTGAGCAACAGAGACATGAGTCCCGAGCTTACGACAAAATACGTAAATGTTCTGAGGGGCGCGCTGGCCGAAGGATCGGGAACGGATCAGTCCGGAAACATAATATCGATCAGGGATGTATATGCGGGCTGTGCCACATATCCGGATAACGGCAGGTTCCCGGGAGAACTCATAAACAACGCTGAAGTGGCGATGAGGACTGCCATGACAAACGCTGACGGCGAGAATATCCGTAATGCCCCGGGCGCCCGTTCTTCCGATATCTTCGAGAACATGCCGGTCGATAAGATCAGAAAGACACTCGAGACGGCTATGGAAAAGGGCGAGATCTTTACCGTTTATCAGCCGAGATTCGATAAGGACAGGAATCTCACGGGATTCGAGACCTTTATCAGATATGAGAGCTCCGAATTCGGTCCCGTCGATACATACGATTTTCTGGCGGCCGCCGAGAAGACCAGCTACATCCATTATCTCGGCGAATATGTTATCAAGGATTCTCTCGAAGTTCTCAAGACGGCCAATGAGCTCGATCCCTCGCTCACGGTGGCAGTCAATTTCTCTGCCGTACAGCTCCGCGAATCGTATCTGCCCGACATGATCGAAAGGATCATAAACGAGACCGGATGCAAAAAGGAAAATATCGTTCTTGATATCCCCGAGGAAGTGCTGATAGGAAGGTTCAAGGATACGAAGACCATTCTCGAGAGGCTGTCCGAGGCAGGCATCCCCATGGCTCTGGATAATTTCGGAAGAGGCTATTCCTCGTTGAACAATATCCCTCTTCTCCCCGTCACCCTGGTAAAGCTCGACGGTCACTTCACCTCCGATCTGAAAGAGGGATCCTCGTCCAAGAGCCTCACGGCTTCGATCATCGAACTGCTGCGCGAGATAGATATACCGGTGGATGCAACGGGCGTAGGTACCGAAGAACAATTCGAGACACTCGTCTCCTTCGGCTGCAAGTATTTCCAGGGCAAGTACCTCTGTGAGCCTCTTAAAAGATATCAGCTCGGGGATTTCCTCAAGGTTCAGATAAGCGGGTAAAGCGATCTGGACAGCTTAGCAACAGGAAGTCCGACTATATTGAAATAATCTCCGCTGACACTTTGGACCAGGAGCGCTCCTCCGTTCTGTATCCCGTATGCTCCTGCCTTGTCATAAGGATCATCGGTCGAGATGTACCTCTCGATCAGTTCCTTCTGGTAAGCGTCAAGATCATGGAATCTGACCAGACTCTCTTCAAAGAAAGTCTCCTCGGTCTTAGCCGTCTTGATGCAGACTCCGGTCACCACCTGATGCACCTTGCCGGACAGAAATGTGAGCATCTCACGGGCCTCTTCCTTTGAAGATGGCTTTCCCATTATCCGGTTTTCACAGATCACGGAAGTATCCGCGCCGATGACCACGGCATCGGTCATCGCGGCTTTATCAAAGACATCACGTGCTTTTGCAGCAGCGAGCATAACGGGAAGATTTCTTATATCAGGGTCATCGAACGACTCTTCTATGGTTCTCTCATCGGTATCCGAACAGATGACGGAAAAATCTTTTGTGATCAGTTTCAGCAATTCCTGACGTCTCGGGGACGCGCTTGCCAATATAAGCATATCTATACTCCGGAGTTTTTTGTTAATGATACCACAAAAAAAGACCGGCCGAGCGGCCGGTCCTCTTATAGTCATTACTCTTCTTCCGGTATATCGGCTTCTATCGGATGATCAAGATCATCGAGATCCAGTTCATCGGGAACTTCTGACGTGACAGTCGAACCGTAACGGAGCGATGGTGTTGTAAATCTGTTCTCGGGTGCGGGGACCTCGGGAGCAGGTTCCTCTGCTATAGGATCATCGTGGAGCTTATCGAGTTCTCCGGACAATACCGCCTCTGAAAAAGACGGCACATGAGGCTCATCCGGTGCAGGTTCCGAAGGCGCTTCGGGCTCGGAAGGTGCCTCTCCGGACTCTTCGGGAGCGGGAGCCGGCTCGGAAGCCTCGGGGGAAGGAGCCGTACCTCTCGGAAGATCCACTCCGTTAAGTATATAGTTCAACGAATCCTGAACACTTCTAAGCTGGGCATCAGGCAGTAGATCGCCGGCAGAAGATTCGGGGAACTTCTGGTCAGATGCGCTCCTGAACAATGCATATACCTGCTTGGGATTATCTTTCTTGCATATCCTGTAATAAGTATCGACGAACTTGGCAAATGACTTGCTCGTAACGAGCTTGCTGGCCTTCTTTACATCAGAGCCCTTTCCGCTTATCTCGGACAGTGCACTGAAGAACTCGTCTGCAGATTTGTATTCGCCGTTAAGGACATAACATCCTCCGACTTCTCCGTTCTCGGAAAGTGAGATCAATGCATCGGCGACATCTCTTACATCTACAAAAGCATGTCCTCCGCTTATCGTGGGAACACCTGCCTCCATGAAGCTCTTGAATACCTTGTTCATCTCGTATCCTTCGGAAAAGCCGGGACCTATGATAAACGTGGGAAGCAGCATTACCGCATTGAACTTATTGAGCGAGATCTTCTCGATTATATATGCTCCCGCTTCCGCCTTTGTCTTGGCATAAGCTCCCTCAACCTTTGTACGGTCAAAATGCAGGACCGAATTCTCAAGGCTGGAGCCGGGATTCAAAGCATAGGCGGAACCGAGATACACCATTCTGGCGATCTTGGTCCTCAGGCATATATCTGTAACGTTGACGGCTCCGGAGACGTTGACCCTTCTCATCTCGAGATTGACCTGATCAGAGAGAGAGACCACCTCTTCGGTATGGATCACCGCGGAGTGTCTCGGATCCTCCAGTGTGAAGAACTCTTTCATCGTCTCCTTATCGGCTGTCACGCCTTCGGAAACTTCTATATTCATCTGCTCGAACGGTGTCTTGTCCGTTCCTTCGGGAACTAATACCCTGACATCAAAACCCATCTCGGCAAGAGACAGTGCGACAAGCCTTCCGACAGGTTCTGCTGCTCCGGTAACAAGGTATTTCTGATACATATAATGTCCCTCGTTTCACTACAGAATTTCATATATTATTATCTTACATTTAGCCTTTCAATAGTTCAATCAAATGTAAACATTCTCTTACAGTTTGTGTACATTTTGTTAACATAAGGCTTTTTGCTCTGAAAATAAGTGTTGACAAACCGTGTTTTCAATAATATCCTATGCGTGATTTCATATTTTCAAAGGCTGTGACGAAGAAGGCCGGAGAATCAAAGATCGCATACAGAGACCCGGATAAAGCTGAGAACCGGTTGCATCTATTCCCCAATGGCTATCCCTTCCGAGCCGGTACACCGAACGGAACTGCCCAGTAGACTGTACCCGTAAGCGAGCCACGTTACGGCAAGGGGTTTGTCAGAACCTGCAAAGCGGCGTGTATAACGCAAATTGAGTGGTACCGCGGATAATCTTCCGTCTCAAGTAATCTCACGAGGATGAGAGCTTGGGGCGTTTTTTATTGCTCCTGCAGGAAGAGTAGTCAAAAAGGTAAAGGAGGAAAAACTATGGCTGACAAGATGATGGAAGACAAGATCAAAGAAGTTGCGGGGCGTGTCAAGGGCATCCGTCTCGACTTGAACCTTACTACTGCGCAGATGGCGCAGAGAGTCGGCATTCCCGAGGATGAATATATCCGTTACGAGAATGGCGAGGAGGATTTCAACTTTACCTTTGTTTACAAGATGGCTAACGTGGCGGGTATCGATATCGCTGACCTCATGGAAGGTTCATCCCCCGCTCTTTCCACATATGCCGTAACGAGGAACGGCGAGGGCCGTCCGATCGCAAGAAGAGAAGGATTTAAGTATCTGCGCTTAGGCTCAAGGTTCAAGAGCAAGCTCGCTGAGCCTTTCCGCGTAACGATCCCCTACTCTGACGAGGCACTGAACCCTCCTTATGAGCTCGTTACACACTCCGGTCAGGAAATGAATATCGTCATAAAGGGAACACTGAAGGTCATGATCGGCGATGCAGTCGAGATCCTGAATCCCGGTGATTCCATCTTCTTCGACTCCTCAACGCCCCATGGCGAGTTCGCCATCGGCGGAGAGGACTGCGAATTCTACGCGATAATCCTGAATCCCGAGGCATGGTCTAAGGGAGACACGTACCGCTCTACTTTCAAGAGCGAGTTCAAGGCTGACAACGTAACGAACGTAGATCTTGCCAACCTCAAGGATGCAGTATACACAAAGTACTTTTCCACGGAGCTCGACGAGAACGGTATCCTCTCGAAGGTCCACTTCAACGAAGAGGCCATAAAGACATATAACTTCGCATACGATGTAGTTGACGTCCTTGCCGAAAAGTGCCCCGACAAGACAGCCATGATGTGGGTAGACAAGGACTGTGTAACAGACCACAGATATACTTTTGCCGAAATGAAGAAGTATTCCAACATGACGGCAAACTACTTTAAGAGCCTGGGCATCAGCAAGGGCGACAAGGTAATGCTAGTCCTTAAGCGCCACTACCAGTTCTGGTTCTCCATGCTCGCTCTTCACAAGATCGGCGCCATCGCGATCCCTGCCACGGCCATGCTCAAGGAGCACGATTTTGAATACAGATATAAGGCAGCCGGCGTAAAGGGCATCATCTGCACCGCCGACGGCGATACGGCAGACGAAGCACTGAAGGCCGCCAAGGATGTCAAGGGCATGGATGTCTTTGTAATGGTAAACGGATGCCGCGAGGGCTGGAGAGACTTTAACGAAGAGTTCAAGAACTTCTCCGCCACTTTCGAGCGTCCCGCCGATGCAGCATGCTGCGACGATCCCATGGTAATGTTCTTCTCGTCCGGTACGACAGGCTATCCCAAGATGGCCCTTCACTCCTACAGATATTCTCTGGGTCATATAACGACAGCCAAGTACTGGCAGAATGTCGATCCCAACGGACTCCACTTCACGATCTCCGATACCGGCTGGGGTAAGGCTCTCTGGGGCAAGATGTACGGACAGTGGCTCTGCGAGGCACCCATCTTCACATTCGACTTTGACAGGTTCAAGGCCGACGAGATCCTTCCCATGTTCAAGAAATACGGCATCACCACATTCTGCGCTCCGCCGACGATGTTCCGTTTCTTCGTAAAGGAGGATCTTTCCAAGTACGATCTTACATCACTTAAGTATGCTGCAGTTGCCGGCGAGGCTCTGAACCCCGAGGTATTCAACCAGTTCATGAAGGCTACGGGCATAAGGCTCATGGAGGGCTTCGGCCAGACAGAGACAACGCTCGCCATCGCCAACCTCGTAGGTTCTTCGATCAAGCTCGGATCCATGGGTAAGCCCAATCCCCTCTACGATGTACACATCCTCGATGAGGACGGCAACGAGTGCAAGCCCGGTGAGACTGGTGAGATCTGCATAAGGACCGCAGACGGCACACCTAACGGACTGTTCCTGTGCTACTACAGGGACGAGCAGAAGACAGAAGATGCATGGCACGACGGATACTATCACACGGGTGATACCGCATGGAGAGACGAGGATGGCTATATCTGGTACGTCGGACGTATCGATGACGTCATCAAGTCCTCCGGCTACAGGATCGGACCGTTCGAGATCGAGAGCGTCATCATGGAACTTCCTTACGTACTCGAGTGTGCGGTAACAGGCGCACCCGATCCCCAGGGCGTCCGCGGTATCGTAGTTAAGGCAACGATCGTACTCGTTCCCGGCAAGGCAGAGCCTTCTGAGGAACTCAAGAAGGAAGTACAGAACTACGTTAAGTGGAAGACGGCTCCTTATAAGTATCCCCGTATCGTCGAGTTCGTAGAAGAGCTTCCCAAGACGATAAGCGGTAAGATCAGAAGGACCGAGATCAGAGCCAACGACAGCAAGAAAGACTGATACTTTTTGACAGTTTGATAAAACACCAGATCCCCGGAGTCTTCGGGGATCTTTTTTCGCAGCAGATCACAGGATCGTTGAGCGGATCATTAATTGGCTTATCTATTGAATCTTCGGTGAAAAGTCATATATACTCACTTGAGAAGTCCCACAAAAATGACAGCAGGTAAAGAACTTATGAACAGGATAACAAAAACTCTGATCTCACTTCTGGCAGCCGTTTTGTTTTTTTCGGCGTTGCCGCTATTCCCTTCCGTCACAGTCTCTGCGGATGCGTCAGATGATGTCTACACTCAGATGAGACACATCACGATCCCGGTCAACGATTCAAAACGGCTGGAATATTATCTGGTCGAACCCGATATCGAGGGTCGGTTCGATGCCGTTATCCTTTATTGCGGGATCGGCGGTAACGTGGAATACGAAGACTATCTTCTGCAGTATGCCAATAACTGGGTCAGGTCAGGTTACATAGAACCCGTAGTATTCATCGTCCCTATATTCCCGAGGACATATGCGGGAGATGATCACTACGAATTTATCCGTGTACCGATAGAGGGCAAGTCAAATCTTATCCGCCTTATCGACTCGATCGAGGACGGCACCTGCAGCCCGAAGATCGATACCTCATCTCACGTAAGTGTCGGCGGTTTCTCTATGGGCGCTGTCGCAGCGCTCGAATCCGGGATAATGTATCCTGACCGCATAATAAATGTCGGCGGGTTCAGTCCGGCCGGTATCCTTTTCCCCCAGGCAGGTGCCGGCGGCTGGCACAGTATCGAGAATGCTCCGAACCTGCCGCTGTCCCGGGATCCCGATGCGCATCTCTTTATGAGCTGCAGCAGGACCGAGATGGACGGCAGATGCAAGACCTCTGTTGATCTGTATACGGAATTGCTCCCAAACGACTTTACCGTTTTCTTTTTTGACAGCGGTGACCATAACTATCTGACCCTATACCCGGAGATATTCATGTTCCTTTACTTTGTACAACATGATGAACTGCCGGATCTTCAGATAGTCTCAGACGCCGAAAATGGAATATCACCCGCAGGACAGGATCCTGATCCCGTTATCCCGAACCCTTCCGAGCCTTCTGATCCCACTGCTCCGGCAGAGCCGGAACAGCCCGTCGAACCGTCTGCCGCTACAGAACCCACAACAGAACCTACGACAGCGCCTTCGACAGAGCCGACGGAAGCTCCTTCCGCCGAGCCCACAGCAGAACCTACGGCAGCACCTGCCAGCCCCTCCTCTTCAGCAGAAGAAGGTATAAGCAGTTTTGTCGAGAGACTCTATACCATCTCGCTGGGAAGATCTTCCGATCCTCAGGGCAGACAGGATTGGGTCGATGCAGTCACACTCCGTGGCCAGACCGGTGCCGATGTTGCAAGAGGCTTCCTCTACAGCGATGAATTCCTGAATATGGAAGTTACTAATGAAGAGTTCGTAGGCATTCTTTACAGCACATTCTTCGACCGTGAAGCAGACGCCGAAGGATCAGCCGCATGGGTAAGAGTCCTCGAGAATGGTGAGTCCAAGGAACACGTTATCGAAGGATTCATCAACTCCACCGAGTGGGCTAACCTATGCCTGTTATATGGTATCAGAAGCGGCGGAACAGGAGTTCCCAGTATCGAAGTTGAGCCCAATCAGGCGACGATCGATTTTGCTACGAGACTTTATACCACATGCCTGAACCGTTCTGCTGATCAAAACGGCCTGATGGCCTGGGCAAGGCAGCTCGCCAACCAGAGCGATACAGGTTCCGGTGCGGCAGGGGGCTTC
>JAFZWN010000044.1 GCA_017617295.1 Clostridiales bacterium
CGTAGATGATTATTGTATGTGGTTCCATCAACTCAATTGCCTTCATAAGACCATCGATAAAATACTGACGATTTACCACTTTGTTGATACCGCTTGCAACGACTCCGATAGCTATAATCCCTCTAGCAGGTATACCGTCAAAGCAATATGACCATGTTTCTGCTGTTCCCCAACGTACGTTAGGTATTACAGGGATATCATGTTTCTGGAAAATGACATCAAAAGCCCGCATCCTGTAGAGGTTATATCGCTTGATCGCATCGGGGAAATCTGCAAAGGTTGATAGATCCGGACTTATGGCCCCCGCAAAATGACAGAGTAATTCAACCAGCTTCTCAGGATACATCCAGATACTGCTTCGATGTCCATCAAACTTCTGATCATCAATATAGAAGTGGATGTACTTATCGACATGATAGTTAGGATCCTTTTTAATCAGCTTCTTATGCAGCATCTTCGCATCATCATAAGCTATCAAATCGATTGGTATCGTTCCTGTGCACTCGAAACATATCGGCATATCATTTCCTTCTGTATATGATGTGCCTTCAAGAGGGAATGCATTCCAAAGATCAATACTCCCGACCCTTGGTTTCTTGATATAATTAGTATTATCGGTGCTAAGCATAGGTTTTTCCTCCTTTCTTAGCTAGGTGACTGATAATCCGATAAACAATCACAGGCTAAACTTTTCTCATCCCTCTTCGGATTTCAGTGGCCTTCTGACGAGGAGTGATGTATGGAGTATAGGAATTAAGGTTTTGTCTTGACAGGACAAACAGTAGACAAACACTAGACAAAGAGGAGATCTTTATGAGCAAGCTCTGTTTAGGAACTTTCTTTACAGCAATAGTATTATGTGCCGATGATGCTTCATTTAAGCAAGGAGAAGATTTTTGCGATGTATTTGGTCTGTTAGACAACACCTATAATCCTTCTCCGGACATAATCAGTAAGTTCGTTCGCGGTGAAAGAGGACCAAAGAAGACATTCATAGCTAAAATCAACAAATACGACCCTGATCAATTTGGTGAATTATGCTACTGTATGCATGACTTATCAAATAAGATAAGTTCAGCAAACCAAACAAAACTAGTCAAAATCCTGAAAAAGATAATTCTAGATGACAATCAGATTGAGTCTGACGCCATAGTTGATTTGGTCAATAATACGACAAAACAGTGTTTTCCTGGTGAATATGAGACTTTTTCATCTCTGTTAACCGGAGTATTCTTATATGTTGTGAAATATGCTCACAACGATCATGTACAAACTGAAGTAAAAAAGCTGGACGAACACTTTCTAGCCGAGCTACTCTTAGACGATAAAACTAAAGCTGAAAGCACTAATACCTCTACTGGGAAAGGGGGATTAAGCGAAGATGATATTATTAGTGCACAAATGTTTTTGTTATGTCACGAATATGAAAGAACACTAATGCCGTTGTGTCAGATTGCATATTTATATAATCCTGATCATAATCATCTCAGAGATATGTATACTGAGTATTCTATTATGCCTGAGAGAATACGTAGACATATTATGGACAAGTGCCAAACTCCAGAATTGATGCAGATCGATAAACTTCATTGGAAAGAAGGACTGGATGCTTTAAAATCCGACCTGAAAGAATATGACCTAGCTTCAGCTCGTTATCAAAACAAACTCTCAGAGTATTTCCTTAAAGTAAGGTATAACCTTGAATGGGATATAACACACTATACGACGACGTCTTTTGAACGTTGCTTCGTCCCTGATTTAATTAGTTTATTCCCCGCTTCACATAAGTGTAATATGTGGATGTACATATCAGATTACCTGTATCTTAATGGTCGCGGTGAAGCAAAAGATGTAAAAAAACCTTTTGATTACCTATGGTCAGAAAAGGGGTTCGCCTATTGTTCTAATGAAGATTTATCATTTTGGCTATGCATTTTTATTCTTGCTGCCTGCAACAATCTTAGCGACAAAATAATCAAAGATAAGATCTTTATACTGGATTATCACGAAGATGATGCAACAACACTAGAGGATATGTATTTCTCTACACTGCTTGCCCTTCATCAACATTATCTGTTTCATGAGGAAGCACGGAAATTGCAAGAAAATAATATACGAAGCTAATACCTGCTCCCTCTATGGTGCACACTTGATCCGTGCATTACATTTAGGTATACAATCTGTCGTCTTTATAAAACAGCCATATCCACGTAACGGCCGACGTCATTAACGGAGTTACGATGAACAGGATCCTATTTCTCGTTTCTTTTGTCATTTATTATTCCTTCTCCCGCATCTTCTGATACAGGAACGATCTCTTACCGGGATTATACCATTGATCCGCGCTGACTATATCCGAAGGGCAGAGGATTCATTTATTTTGCATTCACCTGCACGATATTCAGTGTGTTAAAATCGTATCGGTGAATGATATGAAAAACGAACAGATAATGATCGTCGAAGACGACAATGAACTTAACCGCGGGCTGTGCACCGCCTTCAGATCTGAAGGCAGGAACGTGGTCTGTGTCAGCACGATAGATGAGGCGAGGGAGCAGCTCTCCCTGTTTAAGCCTTCGCTTATCCTGATGGATATCAATCTTCCCGACGGCTCGGGGCTCGATCTTCTTAGCACGGTCAAGAAGGAGGATCCCAAGATCCCGGTCATCATGCTTACCGCCAACGATACCGATTCCGATATAGTAAGAGGTCTGGAACTCGGTGCGGACGATTATATGACCAAGCCATTCTCACTGTCGGTACTTCGGGCAAGGGTCAATACTCAGCTTAGAAGAAATGCGCCTGAGGCTTCGGATGACTTTTACGAAGGAGACGGATATTCTTTCGACTTCCGTAAGATGATCTTTATGAAGGGCGGCGAGTCCTTCGAGCTCAGCAAGACCGAGCAGAAGATACTGCGTATCCTCATTGCCAACAGAGGGATGACAGTCAAGAGGAACGATCTGATAGACAAGGTGTGGACAGACGGGTCAGAATATGTGGATGAGAACGCTCTCTCGGTATCCATAAAGAGACTTCGCGATAAGCTCGGAGCCAAGGAGAATATCAAGACGGTATACGGCCTGGGCTACAGCTGGCAGACGGCGGAGAAGCTCTGATCATGGAGACTTATGTATTGATCGGCGCGGCAGTCATCGCCGCGGCAGCTGCCGGCTTTGCCGTTTATGAGCATATAAAGACGCGAAAGCTCATGAAGTCTCTTTCGGATATGATCGATTCCGCGATAGAAGGAAACTTTGAAGAGACGACTTTTGACGAGAGCATGTATTCGCTTTTGGAATCAAAGATCCACGAGTATCTTACTTCGTCATCTCTTTCCGCAGCGAAAGTCAGAGAAGAGAAAGAGAAGATCAATATGCTCATCTCCGATATCTCCCACCAGACCAAGACGCCGGTGGCGAACCTTCTTTTATACAGCGATCTTTTATCCGAAGAAGACCTCCCCGACAGCTCAAAAGAGAAGGTAGCCGCCATCAAGGCGCAGTCGGAGAAACTGAAATTCCTTATCGATTCGCTCGTTAAGATGTCAAGGCTCGAGAACGGCCTGATGAATTTTGTACCGGTGGTATCTTCTGTCGACGAGCTCCTCGAGAGCATCACCGATTCGCTGTCGGCAAAGGCCGGAGCAAAAGGGATAACCATAACTTATGAGCCCACGGAACTGTCAATAAAGTGCGATCCCAAGTGGACTTATGAAGCGGTATTCAATATCGCGGACAATGCCGTTAAGTATACAAACAGCGGTGGGGTGAAACTGAGTGCAAAAGAATATGAGATGTTCGTGCGGATCGATATCGAGGATACGGGTATAGGAATAAGCGAGGAGGACAGTGCCAAGGTCTTTTCGAGATTCTACAGGAGCCGCGAGGTCTCTTCCGAAGAAGGCGTCGGTATAGGGCTGTGCCTTGCCAGGGAGATAATTACGGGAGAAGGCGGCTACATAAGGCTCGAATCGGCCCCGGGAGAAGGGAGCACATTCTCCGTTTATATCCCCAAGGGATAAATCTTTCAAAACTGTCATAATCTTCTCTTTTGTCGAAAGAATTGAGAAAGATTTAATAGGGATAATCGTATCATCAGATCATAAGACAAAAGGAGAAAGACATGGCTATATTAAGAGCAGAAGGTCTTAAGAAAACATACGGAAAGGGAGAGAGCAGGGTAGAGGCCTTAAGAGGCGTGGATCTTGCAGTCAATAAGGGAGAATTCGTCGCGATAGTCGGAACTTCCGGAAGCGGTAAATCGACGCTCCTTCACATGCTCGGAGGACTGGACCGCCCCACCGAAGGCAAGGTCTTCATCGACGATAAGGATATCTTTGCGCTCAAAGATGAAGCACTGACGATATTAAGAAGGCGCAAGATCGGATTTGTATTCCAGTCATTTAATCTCGTACCCGTTTTAAACGTGATGGAAAATATCGTCCTTCCACTCGAGCTCGACGGCGCGAAAACGGATAAGGAGCATATCGATAACATAATCGAGATGCTCGATCTTAAATCCCAGATACATAAACTCCCGACACAGCTGTCGGGAGGCCAGCAGCAGAGAGTGGCGATCGCCAGGGCACTGGCAGGCCGTCCCACGGTCATCCTGGCCGACGAGCCGACGGGAAATCTCGACAGCAAGACTTCGCAGGATGTCATGAGCCTTTTCAGGGTCACGGCCGACAAGTTCTCGCAGACGATAGTCATGATCACCCACAATACCGAGATAGCGCAGACCGCCGACAGGATTATAAGGATCGAAGACGGCCTCATCGCCAATCGCTGAAGAAGAGGTGATCAATATGAAAGTCAACAGCAGAAAAGCTCTCTCGAGACTGAGCTTAAGATCCCTCCTTGCTTCCAAAAAGCAGAACATTATCACGGTCTTCGCGATAATACTGACGACGGTACTGTTCACTACGCTCTTTACAACGTTCATATCCCTTCGTAACACATTGAACCTTCAGCAGATGAAGGATTACGGAGATTCATCCTATGCCATTATGGCGGTCGGGGATGAGGATGAGCTCGAAAGTCTCCGTGGCCTTCCCGGCGTAAAAGATGTCGGAGTATCGATAGAACTGGGATACACTCCCGATAAAACGTTTGTTGCTTATTGCGATCAGACGGCGTCAGGCTTCGTGTTCTCAGTTCCTTCCGAAGGTCATCTTCCTTCCTCGCCCGATGAAGTAGTCATGAGCAGGGCACAGCTTCAAAAGATCGGCAGCGATGCTTCGATCGGAGATCAGGTTACCGTAGACTATGTGGTCTATTCATCCGACCGGGAAGTACTCGTCAGCGATACATTTACGCTCAGCGGCATAACAAGCGACGATTCGCATTATATCCTCGTTTCTGAAGATTACGCACGGGATGTCATATCGGATCTTTCCGAGAATATCGGGATGTACCTTTATGCACACTTGGATTTTCTTGCCGGATCGGAATTCAGAGTCTATGATATTGCGGAAGAATTGGGACTCGATCCCAGATGCGTCCTTATCAATCCGGCATTTGAATCTAGTAGCGACCCGCTCGGACCGGAGGGCATAGCAGCGGTCGTGGTACTGATGCTCCTCATCTTCTTCACGGGATTTCTGATCATATATAACATCTTCCAGATCACCGTCGCTAACAAGGTCAGAGACTACGGTCTTTTAAAGACAGTCGGCGTAACTTCTAAGCAGATAAGAAAGATCATCAGGAAACAGTCTGCGTTTCTCTGCATCATAGGTGTTCCGATAGGTCTTATCGCTGGATACCTGATTGGCGTATCGATGGTCCCCGTGCTTTTGAGACAGACGGTCTACGGCGCCATAACGCCCGTAAGCGGATTCAATATCTTAGTCTTCCTCGGGGCTGCCGCCGTATCGGTCATCACCGTGCTGATCTCGAGTTCGGTCCCCGGAAGAAAGGCTTCCAAAGTCTCACCCATAGATGCTCTTCGATATAACGAAGCGAAAGTCTCGGTTTCAAAGAGGGAAAAGGTAAATGCGAGCATTCCTTCGATGTCCTTTGCCAATCTCGGCCGTAACAGGATGCGTACGTTCCTTGTGGTACTGTCAATATCTCTTGCGCTGGTACTCTTTGATACGCTCTGCACCTTTATCGATAACTTTGACATGAACGACTATATCCAGTCGCATACTCCGAGCATGGATTTTACAGTGTCGACTCCTTCATACTTCGCGGGAGAACACGATGACTATCTGACTTTGGAGGAAGTCTCCGAGATCTCATCTCATATCGAGAGCGATCACTGCGGCATCGCTTACATGCCTGAAAACTTCTCGACATACGTGGACGGCCGCATCGACTATCCGGCACAGGTCGTCGGCGTGGAGAATGAGCTTTTGAGCGAAGTGGATATCATCGAAGGAGACATCTCCTCCATGTATGAGGACGGGACCGCTTCCGTAATAGCGACCGCGAATTCATCGCTTCATATCGGCGATACGGTAAGTGTGACCTTCGCTTCTGATTATCACTACAGGGATCCCCGTACAGGCACTGTCTACGAGTCTCCGAACGATGTCCCGCAGAACCTGGACTTCTACGATCTGGAGATGATCCCTGTCGGAGGCGAAAAGGAGTACCGAGTATGTGCGATAACCGAAGATTATCCTTCGTCCTTCAGTCCGTTGTTCATTTTCGCGGACAAGTCGGAACAGCTCATCTTGAACGAGCAGCAGATCGATGACCTCACGGACGGGCACTATAGCATCATGTGCTTCTGCGCAGATGCCGTAAGCAGCGAGGCGGCAGCAGAAGCAGAAGCATATCTTCACGAACTGGCAGGCAGTTCTTCGCACTTTGATTACACAAGCATCGAGACCGTGAGGGAAGACTTCGATCAGTTCCTCGGTGCCGTCAAATACATCGGCGGATTCCTGTGCGGTATCGTAGGCATTATCGCGGTACTTAACTTCATCAATGCGATCCTGACCGGCATCATCTCCCGTAAGAGAGAGTTCGCTCTTCTTCAGGCAGTTGGAATGACAGGAAGGCAGCTTAGAAAGATGCTCGTGATAGAGGGTCTGTTCTATGCAGCCATCTCGGTACTGTTCTCGCTCCCGTTCGCGCTGCTGGTCAACACCCTCTTTAAGAGGATCGATCTGTTCTGGTCGCCGAGCACAGCCCACCTGACTGTCGTACCGATACTGATACTTCTGCCGGTACTTGCGCTCCTCGGATCATATATCCCCTGTGTGATCTACGGCAAGGTCAGAGGTACGAGCATAGTGGATGACCGTCGGACAAACGAATAAAAGAAGATCTGCGTACCCCGGCACCGTCTCTTCGGAGGCGGTGCTTTTTGAGGGGGTTTTTGGGGACTTCCCGGGATCAGGAATAAAAAACGGATACTGCTATGGACTAGATGATATGTGAAGTGTAGTATTGATGCATGGCAGAAAGACGTAACAAATCCAATAAGAGATTCATGATATTGTCGGCGATCGGTATCTTCATGGTCGTTGATTCCCATACCTTTATCGCCTTTGACTTTTTCGGGAACGTAATACCTTATAATTCGTTCTTCATGCCGATGTTTGTCTTTATCTCCGGGTACTTTAACAAGGTCGACTCATCTACGAGACTGCTCCCTTATACCTGGAAGAAGATCAGAACGCTCATATTCCCGTACATCGGGATATCAGTTGCCGTTCTGGGGCTTCAGTGGGTACTGAACCTAATAAAGCTCGGGGAGAGCGTTCCCCCTCCGCAGGGCTTTTTCATGTATGTTCTCGAGAATGTCGTGACGACCGGAGTACCTTTTATGATGGTCCTTCCGATGTGGTTCGTTATCTCGCTGTTTTCCGTTTTGCTGGTCTACGCGGTCCTTAAAAAGTTCCTTTTCAGGATATGGAAGAGCTACATAATGCTTCCGGTATTCATTGCATTGCACCTTTTCGCGGTATATGCCGGGATGTATGCCGACAGAGACGCTCTGAATCCTCTTCTGCTTCCGTTTAAGATAATGTTCTTCCTGCCTTTTCTGGAACTCGGTATCATCTATCGGGAGCATCTGGAGAAAAAGCATACGGGACTTAGCGGAGGATATAAGATCGGGATCATGGCTTTGCTCCTTCTCTTCAATATGGCAAGGACCATGTATCTGCCGCAGCCTTATGATGTCGCTTTTGACAGCATCGATGATCTGTCGGGATTTACGAGTCCCTTTATAGTTACCCCGATGGTCTCGTCTCTTGTCGGGATCCTTTTCTGGCTGACCCTGGTCGATCTTATCGGCAAGCCTGTACAGGAAAGCAGATTTGTAAATTTCATGTCCTGCAACACATTCTGGATAATGGGATTCCATATAGCATTTTTCAATGTCTTGAACTGCATACTTCTCCTTATCAGCGAGAACGTCGTGACATTACGTTACTTCGATGCCGAATACTTCCGTGAGTCGGAATGGTACTACTGGGAGATAAGTCCGTACTTTAAGATCGCTTATGTGATATTCGGCATCCTGGGACCTCTGGGGGTAAAGTGGGTATTTGATAAGATCATTATAGCGGTAAGTAAAGCCCTGCCTTCCAAAAAGGCGGCGTGAGCCTCAGCTCCACATTACGGCAAGAGAAACAAAAAGAAAGAGGGTAATTATCACGGCAACGGAAAGAAGGACGATCCTGATCCGCCTTTTCCTGACAGACGCCTTATCTTCGCCGATACTTTTCAGATATGCTTCGTGATGCTTTTTGTTGTTCATGACGAAAATGCCGTATCTGTGGATCGGCGCGGGAAGCTGATAGATCTCTCCGCAGAGGTTGCACTTATATTCGTAAAGCCGCTGTCTGTTCTCGGGAAACTTGTAAAACTGATCGTTCTTGACCGTCCCGACGAAGCTGAATATCCCGCTCGATACCAGTTCCTCGCGGAATGAATCATATTTTTCTTTTGTGTTAAGCAGGAAATTCGTGCCGAGTCTTTCCTCGCAGACACAGATGACTCTCGTGGAAAGGATCTTGCCGTCTTCGATCTTTATCTTCGGGTCACCGTTACCGTCGAATTCGATGCACAGGCCGTAACCGCCGTGATACCGTTCCTGCCCGTCCATAAAGCCAATGTCGGATCTTTTATTCTTTCCGCAGTACTTAAGAAATTCGATCTTCTCTTCGAGAGAAAAGGGGACACCGTTTTCATAGCAGATGCTGTCTCTGTTAATGAACACCAGACGGTCCGGGTCAGAATGAAGGATCACGGGGGTTCCGTAATAATTGGTCCTGATATCATACATAGAATATGCCATGCATTTTCTCCCTTAAACAACTGCGCGAAAACATTTCCGTAAAAGATTATAACATCATGGTAATTCATCCTCAAAAACAGTAAGTGACATGCCGGATAAAAAATGATATCCTATTGCCTGGGTGTAAATTAACACTGTAAGTGACATATAGGTGTAAGGATAAGGAGAGAGAATCATGTTATTGGCTTTAGCGCTGATCCCGGTTATCGGGCTTTTGTTATTTATCTATTTCAATGACAAGAAAGAAAAAGAACCCCTCGGTCTTCTGGCCGGGTTGTTCTTCGCAGGTGTGGGAAGCACGATCGTGGCCAGTACCGCCGAAGAGATCGGAATGCTCTTTCTGGATGTCGTCTTCCCGTATGAATCCTATATCAAATCCGTCATCCTCGCTTGCATTATCGTCGGCCCCGCCGAGGAGCTCGCTAAGTTTTTAGTGATGAGACTCATAACATGGAAGAACAAGCACTTTAACTACAGCTATGACGCTATAGTATATGCGGTGTTCGTATCGCTGGGCTTTGCGGGTCTCGAGAATATCGGTTACGTATTCAAGAGCGGTATCGGTACGGCGATCGGCCGTATGTTTACGGCAGTTCCCGGCCATGCATGCTACGCTGTCTTTATGGGATATTTTTACAGCAGGGCAAAGTATGCGAGCCTTACCAAGAACAAGAAGGCTTACCTCAAATATATCACCCTCACGATCCTTTCCCCGATCGCCATTCACGGTGTCTACGATGCCTTCCTTATGGGGGCCAGATCGACGGACGCGGATCTTGTGGTAGGTTTGAGCCTGATCGCCTGGCTCATCTTCGTCATCGCACTGTTTATCGTTTCGTGTGTCATTATCATCAGATCCTCGAAAAAGGATTTCTGTATCGTTACCCTGCCTGACCATGTCCAGACTGTTTACAGACCCGCGATCGTCGGAGACTGGACATGCACATGCGGCGCGACAAACCATCTCAATTTCTGTACCAAATGCGGTTCCCAGCGCCCCAGCGTCACCGCATGGACCTGCCCCAAGTGCGGGACTCTCGCTACTTTGAAGTTTTGCGGCAACTGCGGATGCCCGAGACCGGCTGCACCTGCTCCCGCTACTTCCGCGCCTTCCGCTGCTCCTTCGGGTCAGGTTCCCGTGCAGCCGGGAAGGCCCGTTGCACCTCAGCAGTATGCTCAGCCCCCTGTTCAGCAGCCCCGCCCGATGCAGCCTCAACAGGGAAGGCCCGTTGCACCTCAGCAGTATGGTCAGGCTCCCGTGCAGCAGCCCCGCCCGATGGTGCCGCATCAGGCCGCACCGCAGCAGTATGGTCAGGCTCCCGTGCCTCAGCAGTATGGTCAGACCCCTGTTCAGCAGCCCCGCCCGATGCAGCAGGCGGGACCTATGCAGCCTCAGCAGTATGGTCAGGCTCCCGTGCAGC
>JAFZWN010000045.1 GCA_017617295.1 Clostridiales bacterium
GCTGATACCACACATGAGGCCTTCCTCCCTGGCAAGTCTCTTGGAGATATTGATAGCTTCGTCATCCGTTATGACGCAGATATCATCATAGATCTCTCTGTTTAAGATGGCGGGGATGATCCCGTCGCCGATACCCATCTGCATATGAGTTCCGATGGTCCCTCCCGCGAGGATCGCGGCATTCTCGGGCTCCACTGCCCATATGACCATATCGGGATTACTTTCTTTCAGGACTTCACCGATACCCGTAAGGGTTCCGCCGGTTCCGATACCTGAGCAGAAACCGTGGATCGGTCCGTCCACCTGGGAAAGGATCTCGGTCGCAGTAAACTTCTTCTGTGCGAGCACGTTGTTGACATTTTCGAACTGCTGAGGGATAAAGACCTTCGGATTCTTCTCGCGCATCTTGAGAGCCGCGTTCAGGCATTCCTCGATACATGCGCCGATATCGCCGTAGTCGTGGATCAGACGTACTTCCGCCCCGTAATGTCTTACGAGCTTCCTTCTCTCCTCGGAAACTGAGTCTGGCATGATTATTATCGTCCTGTACCCTTTTACGGCGCCGACAAGAGCCAGACCTATTCCCTGATTACCGCTCGTAGGCTCGACGATGATGGAATCAGGACCGATAAGTCCCTCCTTCTCAGCCTCGAGTATCATGTTATAAGCTGTCCTTGTCTTTATCGAGCCGCCGACATTAAGCGCTTCGAACTTAACGAGAACGTCGGCACTGCCTTCTTCAGGCATCTTACGGAGCCTGACTACAGGTGTATTTCCAATTGCATCAAGAATCGAGTTGCAGATCATGTATTCCCTCACCTATATAAAAATGAAGTGCTTCAAAGAGCACTTCATTAAGATACTTTCAATCAGAAGTTAAGTCAAGGCGTTCTTAAGATCTGTCAGCTGTTATTATTGTTGTTACTTCTGTCATCGTCACTTCCGACAGTGAGGTCGTCGTTACCGTCGCCGTGGCTCTCGGCAGTTTGCCGGACGAGATCCGAAGCATGGATAAACGCCTCTGCAACTGAAGGATCGAAGTGAGTTCCGCTGTCATTCTGTATTATCTCCATCGCGCGCTCAAAAGAGTACGGCGGCTTATATATCCTCTTGGATACCAGAGCGTCGAAAACATCCGCTACGGCCATGACCCTCGCCGACAGAGGTATATCTTCGCCTGCCAGACCTTCGGGATAACCCTTGCCGTTCCACTTCTCATGATGGTAACGGGCAATGTTAACGGCTTCGTTGAGATAGTCGGAATCCGGGACATTCTCCATCGCACGCTTAACCAGATCACCACCGTATGCCGCATGAGTCTTCATGATCTCATATTCTTCATCGGTAAGTTTTCCGGGCTTGTTCAGGATAACGTCGGAGATATGGATCTTACCGATATCATGAAGAGGAGCGGAGTGAACGACATCAGCAATGAACTTATCGGTAATGATATCGGGATATTTGCCTTCCTTCCTCATCTGCTCGAGTATTATCCCCGTATAGGCTGCAGTCTTCTTGATGTGCTCACCGGTACTGTCATCCCTGCCCTCGACGACATCCGCGAGCACCATGATCAGACCGACCTGCATCTTCGAGATAGTCTCACTCTTGCTCTGGATATCAGAGACATACTGCATACTGTCTTCGGTAGTCTTCGTAAATGCTTTATACAGATTCTCGATCTCATCTCCGGTACGGATATCCAGCTGCTTGATCCGGTCAACACTGCCCTCGCGTTCTTCTTCACTCGTAAAGGCAAAAGCACCGGCTGACAGAGCCATACTGTTAACAGGGAAGATAATGTTATACTCGGCGAGCCAGAGTCCGACAGTAAGAACAAAGATAAAGAAGCCCAGGAACAACGAGAGTTCCTTGGTGAGGAAGCTGTAGCTTCCCGTGACAAGCTGATTCATTGAAATATCGGCGCACGCATAACAAACAGTATTGCCTGCGTCATCGCGAACAGGTTCATAAACGGTCAGAAGCCAGCCGTAAGTATCGTTGGTGATACGAGGCGGAATGCTCTCTCCGTTAAGAAGCTTGGGAACGGCATCCATAAACGACTCGTCGAAAGGAATGAGCTCGCCTGCTTCAGATCCAGCCACATCATCGGTATCAAGATCGAAGACGACATGGCATCCGTCCGGCATGATCTTATAGACATATACATAAAGGATATCGGGAGAACTGTCCCTGATACTGTAGAGTATCTCCTTTGTCTCATTATAGCCCGGAGCTTCAGATCCCTCGCTGATATACTCGTCGACCATATCCGCATCAACGGCACTCGCTGCCAGTCCCGCTACGCCCTGACCGAGCTTCTCGTGATCATCGATGGTACTTTCCTTGAAAAGGAAATATCCGATGGTCGTTGCCACGATACCGATAAGGAACGAGGCTACAGTGATCAGAAGAAGGATCTTGGTACGGAGAGAGATGCGGCGGTTATTATTCCTGCTGGCGAGCTGTTTCATCTCCATGGACAGAGGAGTCTGCTGCCAGCCCTCGTACCTTAGTTTCTCTTCGATATTCTCGGGAAGGATCCTGACCGTAACAAATACGATGATCACAGTAACCGCCTTATCGACCACATCGATAAGGAAATCCGCGAAGACCTGACTGACAAACGGGATCATTCCGGTCTTAGCATGGATAGACGCTGCCAGATCGGCAGATATGCCTTCAGAAGCGAATCCGTATATAAACCATGTAAGAAGCGACCCCAGACCTCCGCCTAAAAACGCGAGGCAGAGGATCACAAGAAGGCTTTTGAAAAAACTCCTGAAATAGTTCTTCCTGGCACAATAGGAAGCCATAAGGGCGATAAGGACATTGATAGACCCGTAGTACAGAGCGGAATCATCTCCCATAATATACTTGGCTATATTTGTAAAAAAACCGACTGCGACACCTGGAAGCGTACCGCTCAGAGCGGAAGCCATAACGGTCCCGATCGAATCAAGATAGAGAGGAAAACTGATACGCGAGGATATAAGTATACCCAGGATATTAAGCCCGAGGCAGACAAACGCCATCAGACAGACTCTTATGAGCCTGCGCTCGATATGATTGATATCATTGTTCAATATCTTATTTTCCAAAAGATAACCTCCGTTACCCAACTGATTCTATTTTAATCATATATAGTTGAAAAATAAATAAATCTTTATAAACATTCTGTGAAACATTGTGAATGCATATTGATATAATCTTAAGCATGAAAGAGATAAGCGTACCCGTAACATTCTTAGCCAATTTCGTCTCGAGAGCCGGAGACCTCGTGTCCGCCGGTTACGAGAGCGTGAGCGGGATCGAGGGCACGAGACTTCACAGAAAGATATTCTCGGATCTTTCCAAACAGTACGGCGACGATATGGAAACGGAAGTGTCCCTTTCAGCCACCTATGAGACCGGAGAACTCTCACTTTTGGTCTCAGGCAGAGCCGATGTACTCCTGCAGGAGGAAGACAGGACACTCAGGATCATCGAGATCAAGTCGTTCAACTCTTCAAAGAACTCTTTCGAGAAGCTCATGAGACCCGAACATGTAACACAGCTCGAGCTCTACGGAGCCATGTACCTGATGCAGAATACGGATATAGATATGCTGAAGCTCACTCTGCGCTATGTCTCGATCACAAGTCTCGAAGCTTACGAGGATACGTTCACCATAGTTTCCGAAGAAGCTGAAGGGATATTCAACAACTACTGCGCCTCATATGCGGAATTCGCGCTCTCGCTGATATCCTACAGGGAACAGATGCTGATCTCCGTGCGTTCCATGGATTTTCCCTACGAAAACATCCGCCGTGGTCAGGCCGCGCTCATGAAGACCGTCCTTTCTTCCCTGTCATGCAAAGAGGCTCTGTTCTCGCTGGCTCCCACGGGAACCGGAAAGACGATCTCCACCTTATACCCGGCGCTTAAAGGACTTTTACGCGGAAACTATAATAAGATCTTCTATCTTACTGCCAAGACTGCCACCAGAGGCGTCGCAGCCAAGGCTCTTAACGATATGCGCGAAAAGGGACTGAAGATCAAATCCATCACTCTGGCCTCCAAGGAGAATATGTGTCCTTTCGAAGGGCGCTGTGATGCCGCCAACTGTTCCCTCGCCAAGAACTACTACAGCAGACTCCGCCCTGCTCTTTCAGAGATCCTCGAAAACGACGAGATAGATCCTGCTCTGGTAGGCAAGGTCGCCATGAAACATAAGATATGCCCGCATGAACTCTCCCTCGATGTCATGAACTACTGTACTGTTGTCATCGGCGACTACAATCACGCTTTCGATCCCAGGGTCATGCTCATAAGAGGCTTCGAGGGAGAGGCCTCTACGAACAACGCCGTACTAGTGGACGAGGCTCATAACCTGGTCGACCGTGCTCGTGAGATGTACTCGGCAACATTGCCGTACGATCTTCTTAAAAGGCTCATGAAAGAATTCAAAGGGATCGATCCCAAAGCGGAAGCCATGCTCTTCAGGGTGGATTCATATTACAGGATTTGCGAGCAGTGCAGCCTCACCGAGCGCTCATCCTTTGTGATCAACGAAGGCGTCGACGAGAAAAAGATCCTGAAGACATCAGGCTGGGAAGGCATGCGCGATATCCCGCGTAAGCTCTATGAAGTACTGTGGAAAGCAGTCAGGCTTCTTCAGCCGCATCTTGAGAGCCTTCCAAAAGGAGATCTTCGGGATGTCACTTTCGAGTTCTTTTTCGAGGCGCGTCACTTCCTTAACATAATCGAACGTTATTACAACGATGCATATATAACATCCTGCTACACGGACCGCGGAGATATCGCGATAAAACTGGTCTGCCTTGATTCGAGTTCGATGTTAAACGACCTTATATGCGATAACTTTCCGATAGTATTCTTCTCAGCCACTCTGTCGCCTTACGAATACTATAAGAACGTGCTCCTGGGAAAGGATGCCGACTATACGCGGAGTCTCGAACTCCCCTCGCCCTTTCCTCCCGAGAACCTCGACATAATGATCGATACCGATATATCGACATCGTATAAGAACAGAGCCGTCACCGCGCCTGCGCTTTCAGACCGCATACTGTGTGAGCTTGAAGACAGAAGGGGCAACTATATGGTCTTCTTCCCGTCTTTCGAGTATATGAATGACATAATGAAAAGGATCACAGAAGTGATCGGTGACGAGCCCGGATATAAGATCATCCTTCAAAAGCCCAACATGACCGCATCCGAGAAAGAGGAATTCCTCAAGTGCTATGAAGAACCATATAACGGCTGTCTGATCGGGGCCGCAGTCCTTGGAGGACACTTCGGAGAAGGTATAGATCTGGTCGGGGACCGCCTCTCGGGCGTTGTCATCGTAGGCGTCGGTATCCCAAAAGTCACCCCTGAACGTCAGATACTGTCCAACTACTATTCAGAGAAATTCGGCGACGGATTCGCGTTCGCTTACCGTTTCCCGGGCTGGGAAAAAGTCCTTCAGGCCGTAGGAAGGGTCATAAGGACCGAGGAAGACACAGGGTTCGCCCTTCTTATCGACGAGAGGCTGAGCCAGCCCGAGTACCTCACCCTTTTCCCCGAGAACTGGAAGATATAACGGCGGTAAGGATTATTTTTCGGTAAGTTCTATTCCAGGTCCCCTCACATAACGAACCTGCAAGGGTCGGGAAACTGATACTCGAAGCGTTCGCTTAATACCGAGAGCGTAAGATCATAGAGTTCATCGACAAGGTCCGGGGATATCTTCAGTACAAAGAGCTTTTTCATATCGCAAGTAACATAAGTATCGAGAACAGAGCGTACGGAGAAACTGCAGAGGACGGTGCGGTCATCGGGACCGGTCAGGCCCGCGATAGAGAGATACCTCCAGTTAAAAGCGGCGAATACGGCTCTCGCAGATGCGAATCCCGCGCTCATGGCATAGAGCGCATAAGCCGTGAGTTCATATGCCTCGGCGGAGAGTTCGGACTGAAAAACGCTGAAATTCAAGACCCTGCTGATGTGTCCGGCGACTGCCATGGCATCAAGTGACGACAATATGCCGCTGTTACTCTCGACTACAGAGACTTCCTTGAGATAGTTAAATCCGTGGGACACTGTACATACGATATCCAAAACGGCAAAAGGAACAGATGCGGCGCTGTTACGGCTTCCGGGTTTCTGCGTGCCCTTGGCGCATATCTTAACCATACCGTCATCCCTTGTCAGGACCGACAGCATGCTGTCTTTTTCTTTATATGGAACTGAGGCGATTACGATCCCTCTGTAAGTGACCGGATCAGAAGCCATGTGTATCTTCGTTCTTGAACTCGGACGAATATCCGTAATCTTTCAGGAAAACATCATTATCCTTCCAGTCGGATCTTACTTTCACAAAGATATCCAGATACACCTTGCATCCGAGGAGCCTCTCGATGCTCTTCCTGGATGCTGTACCGATGCGCTTGATCATCTGACCGTTCTTTCCGAGGATTATACCCTTATGTGAATCGCGTTCGCAGATGACGGATGCGCTTATTACGACCATATCGCGGTCGTATTCGTCAGTCGAGGTCTCTGAAGCCTTCTCCTCGAACTTATCGATAACAACGGCTGTACCGTGAGGGACTTCCTGATCGGTATAGTGAAGGATCTGCTCTCTAATTAGTTCGGCACAGATCTCACGCTCGGTCTGATCGGTCATGTATTCGGTATCAAAGAGCCTGGGACCTTCGGGCAGGAGCTCAGTCAAAGTGTTAAGCAGATCATCGACATTGTCTCCCGTAGAGGCGCTTATGGGAATAATTGCCTTGAAATCCATGAGCGAAGCATAAGAAGCGATAACCGGAAGAAGGCTCTCCTTCTCGACATCGTCACTCTTATTGATGGCAAGGACAACAGGCTTCCCGTTCTCCTTGAGGACCTTTATGAGTTCGAGCTCGACTTCACCGGGACCCTTGAAGCGGCCGTCGGCCATAAGAAGTACAACATCGGCATTCCTGGCGCTTCCGAGAGAATTACCTACCATGATCTTGCCCAGCTTGTTGCCGGATCTGTGAATACCCGGAGTATCAACAAAGATGAGCTGGGAATCTTCCGTATTATAGATGGATCTGACATTGGTCCTGGTGGTCTGGGGACGGTGCGATACTATAGCCACCTTCATCCCGGTGATATAGTTGATCAGCGTGGATTTGCCGACATTGGGACGTCCGAGGATAGATACATATCCGCAGTGCTCACAGGGAGTTCCCGCGGGATAGACGACATCATCGTCGGGAGAAGCCAGTTCGGCCAGCTCATCCTCAAAAGCCAGACCGATATCTCTCATGAGCATCTTCTGAAGTCTTGTCATCTTCTTTTCCTGGCGCTCCAGGAGATGATCGTATCCCAGAAGATGAAGGAACGAATGCGCTGTCAGAAAGGCAACTTCACGGCGCAATGAATGCCCGAACTCCTCTGCCTGATCAGATGCACGCTCAAGACAGATCACGATATCTCCGAGGCATAATACGTCATTACCCTCTTCATCCTTCTCGTAATCCTCTTTGGAAACGGGTTCGGAAAGATCGCCCTCATAGGCGTTTAACATTGGAAATGACAGGACATCGGTCACTGAATCGATATTTCTGGTCTCGTTATTGATAGCACGGATATCTTCCGGATCTGTATAAGTGATATTCACATAAGAACGGTCCAGAAGGCCGGATATATAAGAAGAGCAATACTCGCCCGAGCCGATAGCCTCCGCCAAAGAATGAGCGTCACTTTCAAAGAAACCCATCTGCTCACTGAACTTTGGGGCCAGAGATTCAGTATCTATGGAAAAATAAATCTTCATCAGTATTTGATCCTTTCGTGGAAGACACCGGCATAGACCTGCTTGAATGAGCGGACGATCTTTTCTATATCATCAAAAGACAGTCCCGAATCCTTGAGCTGATCCTGGTCGATCTTATCCTTGATGAGCTTTCTGATAGTCTGCTCGATCTCGGACTGATCCTGGATCTTCATTGACTTGATCGCAGCCTCGCATGTATCGGCGATCATGACGATAGCGGATTCGCGCGACTTCGGGATACGACCTCTGTATCTGAACTTATCGATATCGGGATCGGGAATCCCCTGAGCTCTGGCCAGATCGCAGGCCTTCTTGTAGAAGTAACCGGGAACGGTCGTACCGTGGTGCTCATTGATTATATTGATTATGGGTTCGGGTATCTTGTTCTTCCTGGCAAGCTTGACGCCCTCTTCGGGGTGAGCGGTCAGGATGGCGACGCTCTGTTCTATCGTGAGGTCGTCATGCGGATTGATGCCTTCGGACTGGTTTTCGGTAAAATACATGGGTTTATCGAGCTTACCGATATCGTGATAGTAAGCGGCGACCTTACAAAGGAGCGCATCGGCACCTATAGCTTCGGCCGCGGCGTCTGCGAGATTGGCGACCATCATGGAGTGGTGATAAGTACCCGAAGCCTCGATGAAGAGCCTCTTAAGAAGCGGCTGGCCGGGCTGTGACAGATCGATGAGCCTGACAGGAGACACTCTTCTCGAGAAGAGCTCGTAGATCGGGATAAGACCGACTGCCAGTACTGCGGAGAGGATGATCGATACACCCGTCCAGACAAGAGACTGTATCGCGGTATTCCTCGTAGAACCCATGAGAAGGTTATAGATGAGCGACGCTCCGATACCGAACAATGCCGGGAATATTATGAGCGACGCACTGTTATACTTATGCTTTCCGCTTCCGGCGACTGCGGCGCAGACGGCCACGGCCGCGAAGGAGACGAACATGTACTCGTTATTGAAGTTATATAACGGCCAGAGCATGAGGATCTGGGCGAAAGACAGGACGATCGAAGGCGAAGTCCCGATATAAGTCGCCGCCGTAGCCGTGAAGAAGACCGTAACGGCCATGACATTCGACAGGTCTGAAAGATAGACTGATGCTATGACCGGTATGAGGAATGTTATCACAAGAGCATAGGTAACGCTCATGTCGTTAAAGATCCTCATCTTGAGATTAACGATATAGATGAATGCCGACACGGAGATCACGACGATATAAAGCGCGATCCTGGCGAGGATAAACACGTCAAAAGTCTCGGATCTGATGAGCTCGAGATCCCTTAAGAGCTCATATGTATGCTCGGTAACAACTTCACCCGAGGATATGATCTTGGTTCCCTTCTCGACGAGGATCGGCTCATCCATAACAGTCTGATACGCATTCTCGGCAGCTTCGTCAGTAGCTTCCTGATCAAATACCGAGTTCGGCTGTATTATGATGTTCATGATCCCGGAAATAGACTCGGAATATGAAGAATAAGCGGCGTTCTGTTCATTGAACTGTTCTATCTTCTCTTCTATCTCATTAGGCAGAGAGTCCGTATTAACATTATCCATCATTATGAGCTCGGTCATGGCAAGCGTTCTGTCCTGGATAAGGTTAAATGCGGATGTCGTCATTCGGAGGAACTGGGTCAGCGTCTCAGGATCAACAGATACATTGATCTCGTTCTGAAGATCATTCTGAAGAGATTCAATAACCGGGGTAATATCTTCCAGAGGCATTCCGAACCTGTCGAGAAGCTGAGTCCTTGATGCTCTCGTGAGCGTAAAGAACGTCATCATGTTCTGCGTACTCTGCTCGGCCATCTCTTCGGATCTGATCAGTATGGCATTTACCGAATTCTTCGCGATAACGGCATCGTGTCTCGTCTGATAGTTATCTATAACGTCTCTGGGGGCATAGATATCCTTATTGCAGATGGAACCTACCGACAGATTATAGTTGACCGGACGATAGCCGTAGAAGACCAGCAGAACGATAAGCACCACAGTCAATATCAGAACAACAGTCTGCTGGAATCTAATACCGAAATTCTTTTTCATCTTAACCCTCTTTATCCCTGCGATCATATGCCTCGACTATCCTTGTAACCAGCGGGTTACGAACGATGTCGGCAGTCTTAAGAGAAACTATACTTATCCCCTCGATATCCGCGAGGACATTGATACAGTCATAAAGACCGCTCGTCGTTCCTCTCGGAAGGTCTATCTGCGTAAAATCACCGCAGACGCACGCACGGCAGTTAAGACCGATCCTGGTAAGGAACATCTTCATCTGCTCGGCAGTCGTATTCTGAGCCTCATCCAGGAGCACGAAAGCATCATCAAGGTTCCTTCCTCTCATAAATGCGAGAGGCGAGACTTCGATCAGCCCTTTTTCAAAATATCTCTCGAAAAGCTCCTGACCGAGGAGCACCGTAAGAGCATCATAGATCGGTCTCATATAAGGATTGACCTTCTCCTCTATATCGCCGGGAAGAAAGCCTAACCTCTCTCCTGCTTCCACCGCGGGTCTTGTCAGGATTATCCTCGATACTTCCCTGTTACGGAAAGCCCTTACCGCCATGGCTACGCCCAGGAAAGTCTTGCCTGTTCCCGCAGGACCGCTGCAGATAGTAAGCTCGCTCCTGCTCAGAGCATCGGTATAATACCTCTGACCAAGAGTCTTTGCCTTGATGGGGCGTCCCGAGGGAGTGGTATATATTATCGCATCTTCTTTGGAAAGGAAGTCTTCGAGGCCTCCGTTATTGGCCAGAAAGATCAGATATTCAACAAGCCTGGCATCTATCTCCCCTGTCTTGCTCAAACGGTTAAGAGCATCGATAACACCGGTTGCACGCGATCTCATAAGGCTGTTATCACAGTCCACGACAATATCGTTGCCGTCGATCTCGAGACTACATTCAAAAGCCGCTTCGATCTTCTCGAAGCAGACCGGTAACGAAATAGCCTGCGTATTAATATCTGCCAGTGTCTCTGTCATACTCTTTATTATCAATCAAATACGTTTTTCAGTCAAATAGGATAGAGTTTGGACAGCACTTCTTTGTAGTACCCGGGAATATCGGCCTGAAAGCTCAGGAGTTCGCCGGTCCTCGGATGAACAAACTCGATGCTCGCGCTGTGCAGGCACTGACCCTTGAGCCCGTAGTCTTTTCTTTTGGGGGCATATAAGGGATCTCCCAGGACCGGATGACCGATATAAGTCATGTGCGACCTTATCTGGTGCGTTCTGCCGGTCTCAAGGATGAGCTTCAGATCGGTTGCTTCACTGTATCTCTTTACGACCTCGAAATGAGTCACTGACGGCTTGCCGTCTTCGGTAACGACCATCTTACGGCGGTCTCCGCCGCCCCTTCCTATCGGAGCATCAACTACGCCTTTATCATGCTTAACGATCCCGTAGACAAGAGCCCTGTATTGTCTCTTGATACTGTGCGACGCCATCATCTCGGCCATCTTCATATGAGTCTCGTTATTCTTGACGGCCACCATGAGTCCGGAGGTATCCTTATCGATCCTGTGGACAATTCCGGGTCTTATCACTCCGTTGATATCAGAGAGCTTGCCGTCACAATGATACAAAAGGGCATTACATAAAGTGCCGTCACGGTGTCCGGCTCCGGGATGAACGACCATCCCCTGTGCCTTGTTTATGATTATTAGGTCATCATCCTCGTATACGATATCCAGAGGGATATCCTGCGGCTTCATGTCAGTCTCGACAGGTTCGGGAACATCGACCTCAACGATATCTCCGGCCTTCAGCTTATAACCTGACTTAGTGATGACTGCACCGTTTACGGTCACTTTACCATCATCGATGAGTCCGCCGAAAAAAGATCTCGTATATCCGTCGATCGAATCAGAGACGAATCTGTCGAGCCTGATATCATCAGTTCCGCAATCAAGCCTTTCGACCATGGAAGACCTCCTCCCATACCGCATCGGAATTCTTGTTCTTGAAGATAAGCGCAAAGATAACAAGCCCCGTTCCCACAACGGCACAGATATCCGCGACGTTAAAGATCGGGAACGTATAAGATCCGAAATCAAACCTTATAAAATCAACGACGCTCCTGTAAACAGCGCGGTCAATGAGATTACCCACGGCACCGGCAAAAAGGAGCATAAGAGCCGTCGACAGAAGTACGTTACTTACCTTTACAGCCTTTAACATAACATAATAGATGGCAATACCCATAACCAGGGATATCCAGGTCAGCACATGGATGCCCCAGGACTTATCAGCCAGGAACGAGAATGCGCTTCCCGTATTCCTGACATAATAGAGCGACAGGAACCCTTTGATGAGATCCCTTTGCTCCCAGATCTCAAAAGAAACGGTGACCATATATTTTGTTATCTGATCCAAAGCGACAAGAGCAGCCGCAAGGACAGTAAAAAGGATCGTGTATTTCTTTCTGTTATCACTCATATTCCGTAAACCTTCTGATCCCTTTGCAGATTCCGGTACTCTCATCTATCTCTGCAATAATGCCGTTCATGAAAGCATCCCCTCTGGCAGGTTCATACCTGGCAGGGATCTTCTCCTTTAATCTTTTAAGCGAGGCCAGTATATCCATCCCGATAACGGAATCGATACAACCCGTCATACCGAGATCCGTAATATATCCGGTACCTCCGTTAAGTACTCTGCTGTCCGCGGTCATGACATGAGTATGAGTCCCGACAACGAGGCTCGCCCTGCCGTCGAGATAGAAACCGACCGCCTGCTTCTCAGAAGTAGCCTCGGCATGTATATCGCACACGGTGACCCGGACATTCTCCTTTTCGAACATATCCAGATACTCGTCAGCCTTATCGAAAGGATTATCCCCGCAAGGCTGCATTCCGACCTGTCCCATGAGGTTCATGACGCCTACGCCCTTAACGGCGGTCGTCCCTTTGCCGGGCCACGCCTTCCCCATATTACCGGGACGGATCACGTTATCGTACTTTTCGATCATGCTCAGGAAATCGTAACTCGAGAATGTGTGATTCCCCAGCGTAATGACATCAACGCCGCATTCAAAGAATTCATCGCATATCTTCGCGGTGATCCCCAGACCATGCGCGGCATTCTCGCCGTTAACTATAGTCAGATCGATACTGTTGTCACGGGTAAACGAAGGAAGAACGTTTTTTATCATCCTTCTTCCCGGCTCACCGACAACATCACCGACAAAACATATCCTGATCAAGGCAGTACTCCTATTTTTGTTATTCGCAAACAGTTAATTATAACAGATATTGTAAGATCGGGCGAACTAACGGATGTCAAAGACATATAAAGACGACCCGGAACATAAGCTCCGGGCCGTCTTTTTGTGATAAGAAGGTTATTTATGTTTCATTTATCAAAGCTTGGTCCCGCAGTTCATGCAGAAGCTCGAGCCCGAATTCGGTGTTCCGCAGTTGGGACAGAATCCTCCGGGAGCCGCTGTCTGAGGATTACCGGCTGCTCCGTTAAATGCGTCCGCTCCTGCCTGACCCGCAAAAGCACCTGCTACTGCAGCTGCCGCGTCCGCGAATGCTCCTGCTGCGGAATTCATGGGGGCGCCGTCCATTCCGACCTTGGCATCATAAGGCATCTTCGAAGCCATATCCGCTGCGCCCTGCATCTGGTTTCCGTACAACTGAGCCTGGTTCATCTGCCCCATCTGACCCTGCATCATCTGAGCCTGATAAGGATCCTGTACGGCGTTATATCCCATGGGGTTCATGTTATCCATATAAGGCTGGTTCATCTGGTTGGGATACATCTGACCCTGCATCATCTGAGCCTGATAAGGATCCATAGCTACGTTATAGCCCATGGGGTTCATGTTATCCATATAAGGCTGGTTCATCTGGTTGGGATACATCTGCCCCATCTGATTACCGTACATCTGATTCTGTTCCAACTGAGCCTGAGCATGCGAAGGAGACTGAGGTCTGGCCTTCTCAACATTCGTCTTATTATCCCAGAATGACTGAGCTGATCTCTGAGCCTCTTCCCTCTGCTTCTGCATCTCCCTGGGGCTCATCTGCCCAGCGGCATTCATCTTATCGGTCTGGTCGATCCTCTCCTTGCTCTTATCCGAAGGTGCGAAAGCATTGAGATTGAATCTGGATACATCCATCCCTCTCTGCCGGAGAGATCTGACGCAGGCATCCTTAAGATTATTGTACTCCGAATAGATCTCGTTCATGTTCTTCTTGGCTGCACCGAGCTTCGACAGTTCCTGTGTCAGAGTAGCCTTAACGGTGTTAGTGACGATCTGCCTAGCCTGATCGCCCTCTCTCATATCCTTGGAACTGACTTCAACAGCACCCGCAAAGATGAGTTCGACGAGATTATAAACAGGATCAACGTAGTTTATATTCTCTGAGAAGCTCACGGTAAATGGAGCCCCCAGAGAACCCTGAAGAGCTGCACCGCCCTGGGCAGGCCAGTTGACCGTCTTCTGGTATCCCTGCTGAGAAGGATTATTTACTGTCTTCTGAGGATGATTCTGAGCGGGCGAAGAAACGGTCTTCTGGAAACCGGGCTTTGCAGGCTCTGCCTTCTGAGCAGCCGGTGAAGTTACAGTCTTCTGGAAAGACGGCTGATGTCCCTGCGGATGATTAACGGGCATAGATGTACCCTTCTGGACATTAGTCGGCTTCTCCCCGAGAGGACCACCGCTCTTCTGACCGAAAGCGGGCCCTTTGGTAGCAACAGGCGCCTGATGAGGAGCCGGAGTCCCTACCCTGGAAGGTGAACCGTGCTTGACCTGATCATTATTGTTCATGTGCGAACCGGGACCGGGCTGTCCGAAATGCGCGGGTGAAGCGGGCTTACCGGGTGTCTCTTTGTTGTTACTCTTGTGCGGATCATATAATCCCATAGGTCGTTCCTCCGTCTCATTAAATGTTATAAACATCTTAGCATTTCAAATAACAAAAAGATTCACCAAAAAGTATGATTTTGCCTTTTGAGGATCTTTCGGATCATATGCGGGAAATATAGACTTTATGAACTGCAACCTTTTCTCTCATGACATCATCGGTAAAAACATCAAGAGATACTTCGTTCGAGCCAAATACATTCACGGAAAACGATGTAAATACAGATGCAGTAATAATGACAGAAACTACTTTACCCAAAGTCTTCATAAAGTCCGATCACCTCCGGTATTTTCTAATCTCACTATACCATATAAAAAACCCCATGAAGCATCTTAAAACTTCATGGGGTTTATATCATTTAAAATTTCGGGCTTTTCGGGCGTTAATATCAGAATTCGATCCTTCTGCCTCTTCTCTGACCCTCGTCGTCTCCGCTGTTATTGTTGTTGTCTTCACCACGGAATCCGCCGCGACGGTTGTTGCCGCCGAAGCCGCCTCTTCTCTCTCTGTTGGGACGGGCCTCTCTTCTTCTGGGCTCTTCCTCAACATAGCCCTCGGGCTTGGGAAGGGTGTCTCTGATACTGAGGTTAAGCCTGCCCTGAGAATCGATCTCGATGAGCTTGACTCTTACCTTATCGCCCTCGTGAACAACATCCTCGACCTTCTCGACACGGTTCCATGCGAGCTTGCTGATGTGAACGAGGCCTTCCTTACCGGGAAGGAACTCAACAAATGCACCGAAGTCCATAAGTCTTGTAACTGTTCCGTCAAACTCCTGACCAACCTCGGGATCTGCGATGATGCCGTTGATGATCATCTGAGCCTTTGCTGCAGCCTCAAGATCGGGTGTGGAGATGAAAAGCTGACCGTCATCATTGATATTGATGTCAGCACCGGTATCGGCAATGATCTTGTTGATGACCTTTCCGCCGGAACCGATGACCTCACGGATCTTGTCAACGGGGATCTGCATGGATACGATCCTGGGAGCCCACTTGGAAAGCTCTGCACGGGGCTCGGAGATACGGGGAAGGATAACCTCGTTGATGATCTTGAGACGGCCCTTATGTGTCATCTCGAAAGCAGCCTTGATGATATCGAGAGAAAGACCCTCAACCTTGATATCTACCTGGATAGATGTGATACCTTCGGTAGTACCGGCTACCTTGAAGTCCATGTCGCCGAAGAAGTCCTCGATGCCCTGGATATCCATGAATACGAGGAAGTCCTGATCATTCTCTTCGTTAACGATAAGTCCGGAAGAAATACCAGCAACAGGTCTCTTGATCGGAACACCGGCATCCATGAGCGAGAGTGTGGATGCACAGACGGAACCCTGGGATGTGGAACCGTTACTCATCGTGATCTCGGATACTGTTCTGATGGCGTAAGGGAACTCCTCCTCGGAAGGAAGAACGGGGATCAGTGATCTCTCAGCGAGAGCTCCGTGACCGATCTCACGACGTCCGGGAGATCTGGAAGCCTTAGCCTCACCTACGGAATAACCAGGGAAATTATAGTGATGGATATATCTCTTAGATGTCTGCTCATCAAGTCCTTCGAGCTTCTGTGCATCTGCAAGAGGAGCGAGAGTACAGATATTCATTACCTGTGTCTGGCCTCTCTGGAAGAAAGACGAACCGTGAACTCTGGGAAGTACTCCTACGTCACAGGAAAGAGGTCTGATCTCGTCAAGAGCTCTGCCGTCGACACGGACATGCTCTCTGAAGAGGTAATCTCTTACGACCTTCTTTTCGAGCTTGTAGATAGCATCGGGTGCCCATGAAGAAAGACCCTCTTCCTTCTCCTCGAGGAGGTTAACGACTTCCTCCTGAAGTGCAGCTACGTTAGCGTCTCTTACGCTCTTGTCGTCAGAAAGGACTGCCTGACGCATCTTGTCCCAGCCGTACTCCTTTACAAGGTGGAATACTTCCTCGGGAACGTCAGCAGACTCATATTCGAACTTGGGCTTGCCGATCTCGGCTACGATGGAATCGATGAAAGCAACGATCTTCTTGATCTCCTCGTGACCGTCAGCGATAGCCTGGAGCATGATGTCATCGGGTACTTCGTTGGCGCCTGCCTCAACCATGCAGATCTTGTCTCTTGTACCAGCAAGGGTAACATACATCTGGGAGATCTCGCGCTCAGAGAGTGTGGGGTTGATGACTGTCTTATTGTCGATGAGACCGAGAACTACGCCGCCGACAGGACCCTTCCACGGGATATCGGAGATCGCGATAGCGATGGATGTACCGAGCATAGCTGTAATCTCGGGAGAGCAGTCGGGATCGACTGCCATGACAGTGTTATTGACTACTACGTCGTTTCTAAGATCCTTGGGGAACAGCGGTCTGATGGGACGGTCGATGACTCTCGATGTGAGGATAGCCTTCTCACCGGGTCTTCCCTCTCTCTTCAGGTAACCTCCGGGGATCTTACCTACGGCATACATCTTCTCTTCGTAGTCAACGGACAGAGGGAAGAAATCGATACCCTCTCTGGGCTGCTCCGAAGCAGTAACTGTGGAAAGAACAGCTGTCTCACCGTACTTGATGAGAACGGAACCGTTCGCGAACTGAGCGATCTTACCGGTCTGGACTTCTACTGGTCTGCCGGCGATCTCGGTCTTGAAGATCTTTTCCATTTGAACTTCTCCTTATAAAAATATTCAGTTGTTATTACAAGGAGGTAGTCCGCAGATTCATGCCCCGTTTCAAGGAATAGCATATCGGGATATCAATCTACACACTACCCGTCCTTGTATTTTGCCATTACTAATTATACCTTAAAATATTATAAAGGCAACAATAAGGATTCCCGAAACGGCTGCGGGTATGACCCTTTGGGATCTTTGCGCTGTTCCCCGATAAGTTTATGAACAAAAAAACTGCCCTGACAATGCAGGGCAGTCATAAGACGCATTTATCATCGGATCATCATCCGGGCATATACTCCATCCAGATGGCAGAAAGAACGCTGCTGCTGAAGTCGAATTCGTAGCTGCTGCCGTGAAGATAGATAGTAGACTCCGTCTTGTACTTCCAGGTATCCAGATAGATATCAGGGTTAGAATCGGAATCTGTGTGACGCTGCTCGTCGGGCTCACCGCAGTTGGCAAGAAGATCATCCATCGTAAGAGTAAGCGGGAAATCGAAAGTAATGATCGACTGCGAAACATCGTTACGGTCAAGACTGTAGAAATAGA